>CAMYJJ010000059.1 GCA_947258735.1 Thermodesulfovibrionia bacterium
GAAAGCTTTCACTACCTTTTCCTGGGATGGGCCGGTAAATGTTGCTGTTATTTCTACCTGGGTGTAAGCATTGTCATATGAAGTACTTGACGTAACAGGTATCTCGACTACTTCCCATTTTTTAGCTGAGATAGATGCTGCCAGGGATGTGTTAATAAAAAAGATGGACAGCATGAAAACTGATACTGCTGTAACCAGAATTGTATTATGTTGATTCTTGCCTGTCATCAGGTTCCTATTGTGGTTATACATTCATCTATCTTAATTATATGTCCTATACTCACCTTAAGCCGTTTCATATTAATTTACCTCCGTATCCAATTGTTTAGACAAAGTGCATTTACACAATTTACAACGATAAGATCACCTGACCCGGACGATTGATATGATATAACAGGCCGTCCGTCCGTTCCTATGGTTATGGAACCTCGTTCAAATGCAGAAGAGTCCACCGTGGTAATGGATGAAAATGAGCATGCTGGATTCCCGCACTTGGCAACCATGAGTTTATTGATTGTCCCGTCATAGTATAAAATAACCGGCAATCCGTCCATCCCGATAGTGATGGAGGAATAAGACCCTGCAGATCCTGCATAATTAATCGTAGCTATGGTATTGCCTGAAGAACATGCCGGATTCCCGCACTTGGCTACCTTGATGTCATATGTGCTTTCATCACTGTACGAAATAACCGGCAGACCGTCCATCCCGATAGTGATGGAGGGATAAGACCCTGAGGACCCTGTGGCATCAATCGTGCTCACGGTATTGCCTGAAGAACATGCCGGATTCCCGCACTTGATTACTTTGAGATTATAGTAACCAGTTGATGCATCATCAAAAGAAATAAGAGGCAGGCCATCCGTTCCTATAATTATAGATGTGAAATGAACAGCGTTTGCTCCCAACGCAGTTATAGTGTTTCCTGAAGAACACGAAGGGTTCCCGCATTTGGCTACCTTGAGGTCACTAATTGTATAATCATAATATGAAATAACCGGCATGCCGTCCATACCGATAGTTATAGAAGAACCACCAACTTCACCTGTAGAATCCACAGTCGTTACCGTATTGCCTGAAGAACATGCCGGATTCCCGCACCTGGCCACCTTGAGGTCATCAACAGTCACATCCTGATACGAAATAACCGGCATGCCGTCCATGCCGATAGCAATGGAGGTCTTATCCACATGTGCCGAATCTAATGCAGTTATGATATTACCTGAAGTACAGGATGGGTTCCCGCACTTAGCTACCTTGATATCCTTGTTGCTTTCATCACTGTATGAAATAACCGGATATCCGTCTGTACCTATCGTAATAGAGGACATAGCCCCAACAATGCCTGACGAGTCGACGTTACTTAAAATATTTGATTGTGGAACTTGTGCAACTACGATGGGAGGACTTGCCGTTGACTGTATGGTCCCGTCAGGAAATTTAATGCCCCCGCTTGTTGATTCAATTGTCCCTGCAACTGTAAGCGGAGATGTGATATCTGTGGTACCGATGCCTACGTTACCCGCTGTAGACACATTTCCTGTGCCTGTCCATGAATCATCATCAGGCCCCGGCGGTCCCTGCGGTCCGACAGCTCCAACTGTGCTGTCAAATTCATCATAATGACTAAACCCCTGTCCAGTGGATACAGCCAGACGGTAGTCGCCGTCAGGTACAGCCGGCAGATCAACGACAATAGTGTTTGACGTATTACTGACAAGTGAAAGTGGGGATATATCATCTCCAAGTGTAACAACCGGGGTGTCGCCATTATCGAAATTCTGTCCAATTATCTCTATAGTGTTACTGCTAAAATCAATTGATACTTCATTGATAATAAGTTCTGCCTGCCCCGGACATGCCTGGTCACCATTACAGTCAGAGTCTAAACAGTCAATGACTGTATCGCCATCATCATCTACCCCGTTGTCACATATCTCCGGTAGTCCCGGGCAATCATCATCATTAATATCAACATCTCCATCACAGTCATTATCAAGACCATCGTTACAGACTTCTGGCAATGATTGAACATTCTGTTCACATGCTCCCCAGGACCCATTAGAATCGCATGTCTCTGTACCATCTGAACAAACCCCCGGCAATCCTGTAGTACACCCCCGTGTCTCCCCCTGTACGCATTCTGTCTGCTGACTGCAGTCAGTGGGATCAATAGTTTCTCCATGAGAAGCATCAGCAGGTATTTCTGTTCCCTTTGTAATATAAATTCCGTCAAGTTTATGTCCACTTTCCCTTATCCAGACATTTATTTTATGTA
This sequence comes from Thermodesulfovibrionia bacterium, assembly GCA_947258735.1. Next base: position 2,279 of record CAMYJJ010000059.1, read on the forward strand.
ATCCTGTATTATTTACAGTTACGGTATTCGTACCTTCTGGCGATGTGCTTTGAATATTATTAGACCATACCCATATATTGTGCACCCTGTTATGATTTAATGCCCCTATACACTGCCCATCTAACCCAATAAACACCGAATCAAATTTGCCCCCTTCTGCTCTTGCCCGTATCCACACGTTATAAATTCCTGTTGTCTGAAAATCAAGTTCATATTCCTTGCCTTCTTCTGCAGACGGACAATCTCTTGACGTACTGCTTCCTGCTAATAAATAACCTGAACCTAAATAACCTGACTGTGCTGTAGATGTTGAGTATGAACCACCCTGGACTATCGTGCCTGTGAAATTCTCTGCCTCAACATACGTACCGTTGGGATTAACAATACATGCACCTTCTGATTGAGTTGGAATCAAAAAGACGAAACAAATTAATGGCAGGGTAAAAGCGCTGAGAATGGATGCAGTATATTTCATAATATACCCTTTAAAAGAATGGGTTATTTACATAACTGGGATTCCGCGTGCAGTATAGAATATTTAATTTTACAACACCTCGTTACGGAATACAAGAAATATTATTACGGGCGAGCCAATGAAGTAAGTAGATTAGCTGCAGAAGGGATATCTGAAATATTTATTCGATAATGATCCAATTTCAAGACATAATCCTTAGTAAAACAGAACCTCTCAGCTGTTTTATTACTGATGAGAAATCTCAGGTAATATGTCTGATTTAATATAATGTCCTATCTGCTCAATGGTTTGAGAAAACTGTTCAAATGCCGGAGCTTTTATAAAAAAATTATTGCACCCCAGGTTCCTGCATATCTCAATTTCTTCGGGATTATCCATAACAGATATCATAATGATGGGAAATGTATCCACCCACTTATCTTCTTTTAATCGACGCAAGACCTCAATACCATCTATGCCGGGCAAACGAATATCCAACAGTAATATATAGGGCACATCTGTTTCCATCTGCGGCCCTTCACCTCTCTGAAAGAAAAAATCTAACGTCTCCTCTCCGCTTTTGAAGTGCACTATTTCATTTGCAATACCTGCTTCCTTAAGTTTATTCAGAATAAGTCCCACGTGCCCATCATCAACTTCAGTTAATATAATAATTGGTTCTTTTTTCATTTCTGATACCAGTGCAGGAGATGCAATAAACTTGCTTTCCAGGTCATATTTTTTATGTCATCCATATTTTAATATTATGTTGCATGATAATTTCATGAACTATGATCAATCCCTATCATCTCAGCATTATGTAATAATTTCAAGGTGATATTCTTGAGCCTTTGTACGTTTTCGATACTATGGCATTGATTTCTTTATACTTAAATGGTTTTCTTATGTATGCACTTATGCCTAACCTTATACAATCGTTGATTTTATGCCTGTCACTGACACCTGTAGCCATGATCACTGTTGTGTCACCATCTTTATTTTCTATCCGTATTTTATTTAAAACACTGTATCCATCCATTCCGGGCAAGCCAATATCCAGAATAATTTTATCCGGTGTCCATGATTTATATATCTCCAGTGCTTCAGTGCCATTGTCACTAAACCGTTTCTCATACGACTCATCCGGAAGCCCTTTATCATAGAGCTTCTGAATACTGACATCGTCCTCTACTATGAGAATTTTTACTTTTTCCATGTAATTCTCCTTATGATCCATAATCATATGCTAATCATAAATTATTTCAACACTGTCAAGATAATCTGACAGTTTATTATTCCATTTTTCGATTTCATTTTCATTAGCCTCTTCCGCAGCACTCTCTATATGAATTCCTATTTCAGTAATTGAATCAAAACCATATCCTCCGCCCGACCCTTTTAACGTATGTCCCAAAATCTTCACTGTTTCATAGTCCTGTGCTTTCACAGCCTCCTGTATTCTATTCATATCTTTCAGTCTTTCTTCAAGGTAGTCAGGGATCAGGTCTTTAAGGTCCATATCTACATGCGCCACAAACATCTCTTCCTTTTCCTGCATAATTCCTTCATTGCTGTATACATCACTTTTACGTACTGACATTTGTAAAGCTAATTCATGGACTAACGTGTCCTTTTTTACGGGTTTTGCAAGATGAGATGAACACCCTGCATGCATACACTTATCAATGTCTTCTGTTGCCGCATTGCCTGTCAGTGCTACTATCTTTGTCTGAACAGACCCGTTTTCTGCCTCCCACTTTCTGATTTTCTTAGTTGCTGTTATGCCATCCATGACAGGCATCTGCATATCCATCAGAATAATGTCATACCTGCCAGCCTTGAATTTTTCAACAGCTATTTCCCCGTTCTCAGCAGTATCAACTGTACATTCACCGTCTTTCAGGTACACCTGTATAAGATTGCGCATGTCTGCATTATCATCAGCAAGGAGAATATGTATTTCAGGTAATGTCTCTGCTGCCTCGTTGTGTACTTTATTCGGTCCGGCATCAAGCACTTCCCTCATCTTATTTACAATAACACTGCTTTTTAGAGGCTTATTAATAAGAACGACATCGTCTTCCAGAACCCCATGATGGACTATTGCATCATCAGTATATCCTGACATATAAATAACTTTTGTCTCAGGTCTTTTCAGAACAAATTTATCAGCAAGATTCTTACCATTCATGACGGGCATTATTACGTCAGTCAATAACAGGTCAATCCTGCCGTTAAAGCTGTTGCATACTTCCATTGCTTCTTCTCCGTTTGAAGCTACTAATATCCGGTATCCCAGTGGATCAAGCATTTCTACGACAAGGCTTCTCAAGAGAGGTTCATCATCAACGACCAGTATTGTTTCATTACCTGTTAAGTCATTTGTTTTAATGGTTGTTTCTGCTTCCAGTTCTTTATCAGTTACCGGTATATATACTTTAAATACAGTTCCCTCTCCTATTTTGCTATACACCGTTATGTACCCACTATGCTGCTTGACTACTCCATGCACGGTAGAGAGTCCCATTCCGGTTCCTTTACCGACCTCCTTGGTGCTGAAGAAAGGTTCGAATATACTTTCCCGCACGTTTTCACTCATTCCTTCGCCTGTATCTCTCACAGACAACATCGTATATCGTCCCGGCTTAACATGCTCATTCCCTATGTAAAATTCTTTTTTGAAATACACATTACGTGTTTTAATGATGACATCTCCCCCTGTCGGCAATGCATCGCGGGCATTAATTACCAGATTCATTAAGACCTGTTCCAGCTGTGTCTTATCAGCCAATACATTTCTGAGGTCTTTATTCCTGATAATAGTCAGTCGTATATTCTCACCGATAAGGCTTATGAGTATATTTTCTATGTTATCAATTGTTGTGTTTATATTTGATGGCTTCATTTCAAGCGGCTGCTTTCTGCTAAAGGCAAGGAGCTCTTTGGTAAATGAGGCAGCCTTTTCTCCTGCGGAATGTATCGTGGATATGTATTCTCTGAAGGGAGAATCCTCTTCCATATCCTTGAGGGCCAATTCACTGTAGCCGTTGATGACTGAAAGAATATTATTGAAGTCATGAGCAATGCCTCCGGCAAGCTGACCTACGGATTCCATTTTCTGTGCCTGCCGGAGCTGGGACTCTAGTTTTATCTGTTTTGTGATATCCTCTACAAGGATAACCTGCTCCCCTGTTGAGATCTCAGGGCCTGTTATGCGAAAAACATGTTTATTACCATCTACATCCTTTATGAGGCGCTCTTCATCGCAGCCTGTTTGAATCGTGAAAACTGAAGACGTTCCGCATGCCTGGATATAATCTGTCATCGTAGTGTTCGCGGCATATAACGCTTCCCCGTCTGCAATGAGAATTCCTATGCCCAGGGAGTCCATTACAGACCGCAGAAGAAGGAAAAGCTTTTCTTTTTGTTTTGTCCGGGTGTCTCTCAGTGCTTTTTCTTCAGCCTCCCTGCGTATTATATTGTGAGATGCTACTACATCTTCTGTCAGGCGCTGAAATCTGTCTTCAAGAATACTCAGTTTGTCACCCGTTCCTTTACTGTCGCTATATCCGCCCAGAGCTGTCCTTGAAAAATCCTCGACGCGTTCAGTCAAACGGCCTATGCGTTTTGTAATCCATAACATTACCAATGCAAGAGACAGGATAAAGATGGTTGCAGTTACGGCAAGATATATACGGCCTTTTACAATAAGTGTCTCTGTCATCATTTTAATTCTCTCCCTTGAGATAAAGGTTGTAAACCTGATAGGGAGCTCTGCACTGCCGTAATCCTGCAGATATTTTGCCGTATCAACGTAACGATCGGAAATGGAATTCATCAGTGTACCTGCAGGCAGCAGTTCTGGCTTGTTGCTTGTAAGAATTTTTTCTTTATCACTGGACAGTAATCCTACAATACGATCGGGGTTATCGCCCAATGAAGCGAGAAGAAACCTGTCATCAATGGGAGAGACCAGCATCAACGTGATGTTTATTCCCCTTGAACTGTCAATGGATTTTGAAGTGACAAGATAGGGGAAGTCATTAATTTTAGTCAGGTGGACCTGGTTCCTGCTTCGCTGTATTAACAGTTCAGATGGAGTGAGCAGGGATGTCGGAATTGGATCTTTATGTCTCCGATATACTTCTCTTGCCCGATTATCAGCATCAAACAGTATGGCATAGCGTGGAATGGCAAGTGATCGCATCACTGAAGAACTGAGAAACCACCCTGGATTTCTGCTGTAATACTTTACAGGAACGTCTTTGTCCTTAAACCAGTTCTTTTCCGCAAGATAATCGGTGAAGCTTTTTTGTGCCACAACCAGCTTTGCTACGACATGGTGGGCCTGCAGATGATGGTCAAAATGGAGCCTGTTTTCCTGTGATTGCTGCTTCAGCACTTCTGAAAGCTGTTTCTCAAACATTGTATCTACAGCACGGGACACAAACCGGTCCATGAGACCCCACACAGAAAGGCCGACAATAACAACAAGCAATACCATCTTGATCGTAAGAGGTAAGCGGTAAAGTATAGTGCGTAATAGATTCAGCATGAAGTGGCAGCCTTATTACTGAGGTTCTCCAATTACTTCATTGGCTTTGAATTTCCATCCCGCCCTGCGGAGCTGATCTGCAGGGATAATCCCAACATCTTCTCCGATCTGCTCAACTTCCCTGATGAGATAGTTAACTAAAGGCATAGCATGAGGATTTTTTACGTTCTTACCTTCCCACGTGGTAAGGTAAAGGGCCCGGTAAAAGGGATAGTCGCCGGCAAGAAGATGTCTGAGTTCTGACGGTCTGTGGCCATTTATCTTCAGGGACTTGACCTTTCCTTTATATTCGTTCGTCATCCACATAACTTCATATCCAATAGCATCAGGATTTGATGACACCATGGAATACATGTCCTCAATGGCGCCTACGGTGCGGAGTTCCGGGGAGAAGAGATCTTCATTGTCCAGCAGGAGTCGCCAGTGCCCGGGCCTCTTTTTGCAATGAAGACGACCGGTTACATATATTGGGTTTTCATGCCATCCGACTTCAGACCAGCGGAAAATATCCCCCTGAAACACTTTCCTGACTTCGTCCAGAGTTAAACCACTGATGGGATTCTCAGGATGTACCAGAATGGATACCGGGTGGATACCGATTGTATGGAAGAGAATGCCCGGCAGACGATCTGTTGAGGCCGGAGGACAGCAAAATCCGCCGATATCTCCTTCTTTTCTTGAAAGCATGCCGGCAGTGATGCCGCACGTGCCCTTGTTTATAGCAATGTGAAGATTATGCTCCTTTGCATATTTCTTAATGAGGGGCTCAAGAAAATGAAAAAACTGCTGGTTCAGAGAAACTACCAGCTCAGCCTGCCCGATATCAGGACCATAGGTAATTGGCTGCCTTTCCCATTCAGGAGACATTGTCTGTATGTGGCCGGGGTTGCTAAACGGAGTGCCGCGAAGGGCAGGCAGGTCCTCCATTGGGAGTACCGGGGCATTAAAAACCATTAATACAAGACATAAGGCTGTACTTATACATAAAGAAATTGAGATACTCTTTGATTTCAAGGTAACTTCTCCTTTTCAGGTTTACGGATAGAAAGCATTTGCTGTCAGATACTATATATCTGTAGTTATTACTTATCGACGTTTTAGACAAGATAGTTAAATGCGTGCTCTTCAAGGTTCTCCATAGCACTTTTTATTCCCAGTCACCTCAAACCGAGCGTCTTAGGAGCAGGACTACATTTATATGCAGGGGATAATTTCATTGCTTCCTCCCGGTTCCGGCTTTGATATAAAAATATAAAACGTGATTTCCGGGCTCATGAAATATGCGGGTAAAGTTATCAGTCATAACTGACGATAACTAAAACAAATATTGTTGCGTAGATATTAGATAAAACAATTATGGTTATTCTTAACAAAGACGAACAGATTAGCGTATCACTTAAGAACAGTTATCAGTTCACGACAAACGCAACGATCATGATTGTTGATGACGACCCCATTATATTGGAGGGGGTGAAGGTCTTTCTGGAAGATGCCGGATATCGAAAGCTTATCCTGGTCGAAAAGTCTTCAGAGGCGATGAAACGTCTCGAAGAAACAGAGCCTGATCTCCTTCTGCTCGATCTTGTCATGCCCGACGTTTCAGGGTTTGACATTCTTCAGTCGGTTCGGGCGCATCCGCAATTCGAGCATCTGCCCGTTATCATATTAACGTCGGCATCGGACGAGGAGAGCAAACTCCAGTCACTGGAATTCGGAGCTACAGACTTTCTTCATAAACCGCTGAACGTAAGTGAATTCTGCCTTCGCGTACGCAATACCCTGACCGTAAAGGCCTGCCATGATCATCTCGTTTATTATGATTCCGTGACCAACCTTCCTAACAAGAAGATGTTTATGGCACGGGTTGACCTGTCTTTGAATAAATCAAAGCGTTACGACGAACATCTGGCACTGCTTATCATAACGCTGGACAATTACAGAATTAATTCTACCGTCGGACACGATGCGGGTGACGAAATCCTTCGTGAAGCGGCAAGCCGAATTGAAAGTGTAGTACGGGATGTTGATGAACTCGGTAATGTCCTTGAAGGGGATGAGTCAAACATGAGTCTGTTCCGCGCTGACGGCGTTGCCTTTTCTCTGCTCCTTGACCGCATAAATGGTGAAGAAAATGCAGCACTGGTAGCCGAGCGTATAATCCAGTCAATAAAAGAGCCCATATCTCTGAAGGACATCGATATTTTTATTACATGCAGCATAGGCATTGCTACCTATCCGACCGATGGCAATGATTCTATCTCACTGCTCCAACGGGCTGCAAGCGCAAATAACTATGCAAAAAACACGGGGGGCAATACCTTCCAGTTTTCATCAGAAACGATTAATGCCAAATATAACAGACGTCTGTCCCTCGAGACAAAACTTCGGCAGGCTCTAAAAAAGGACGAATTCGTACTGTACTATCAGCCAAAAGTGGACATAAGATCAGATAAGATCAATGGCGTTGAGTCTCTCCTCCGCTGGGACAGCCGCGAGGATGGTCTTATATCTCCCGCTGAATTTATTCCATTGGCGGAGGAAACCGGGCTTATCGTCCCTATTGGTGAGTGGGTCCTGAAGGAAGCATGCTCGAAGTTAAGAGAGTGGCATCAGACAGGGAGTACCCTTATAAGCATGGCAGTGAATCTGTCGGTCATACAGTTTAATGAACCCGGATTTTCCCAGACAGTAAAGCAGATTATCCTCAACAGCGGAATAGATCCTCACTACCTCACTCTCGAACTGACGGAAAGCCTGCTTATGGATGACGTAGAGAATAAAATCAGTATCATGCAGCAATTGCGTGATATTGGTCTCAATCTGTCCATCGATGATTTCGGTACCGGCTATTCTTCACTGAAGTATCTCAGCAAGCTTCCCCTGGACGAGCTGAAGATCGACCGGTCGTTCATAATGGACGTATGCGATAACAGCGACAACCGGGCCATTGTCTCGTCTGTTATATCACTTGCAGATCATCTGGAACTGAAAACGGTTGCAGAGGGTGTAGAGACAAAAGAACAGCTGGATATTCTCTATAAGATGCGCTGTGATCAATACCAGGGATTCCTGTTCAGCCGTCCCGTTCCCCCGGACGAGTTGTTAATGCTTCTCTCTTAAAATTAATTAAGATGAATGATGTACCTATGTGAGAACTCTATCTAAGAATCTTTAAATTCACATGTGTAAGAATGATGAGGATATGTATCTGTTCTTGATATTCAATGAGGGTATAACAATCGCGGGTTAAGAGGATATCATTGCAATATGGTTTCTTTTAATTGTTAAAGATAATTATTCTCTTTTCAAAATTATTCAAGTATCTAGATTATTAATTCGATATAAAAAAGGAGGTATTTTTATGTACTTATAAAAGGGAAAGGTATGCTACATGGAAATTTGATCAGTTCTAATAGAAAAAAATGTCAAATGATGCAGAAAAGACGGGTCTAAATTATGACTATTAAGCAAAAGCTCAATTTAATCACAGCAATCTATATTACCGTGCTTGTAACGTTATCTTTAACCGTGATTCTCGGTTACCCCCATATAATTGCCGAAACATCTCTTGCAAAAACTTTACTTCTTGTTCTTGTTATCATTCTTGTTTTTTCAGTTTTACTTGCTCGTCATCTCCATCGCTCAATAAATCACCCAATAGAAGAACTAACAGCTAGTGCAGTAGGTTTCCATGAAGGAGATTTAAGTATTACCCTGGATGAGTCAAGGAAAGATGAATTTGGAATATTGGCTAAATACCTTAATAGATCCAATACAGAACTAATGGAATACGCTCAAAAACTCACAAAATTAAATGCACATCTTCAGAAAGAGGTAGCTGATCGTACAGAGGCCGAAGAACGCATAAGACATTTAGCGTGTTACGATAGTTTAACGGGCCTTCCCAACCGGCAATTATTTACTGATCGACTGACCACTTGTTTAGAAAACATGAAACGTCAAAAAGGATATGCAGCTGTACTCTTTATTGACATTGATGATTTCAAACATATCAACGGGATACATGGTCACAATATAGGCGATTCTTTATTGAAAGAAATTGGAATAAGAATTAATAATTCTATTCGTGATAATGACTCGGTATCACGACAGAACAGAAACAAGGTCGAACCTTCTTCTTTTTCACGCATTAGTGGTGATGAATTTGTCATTCTGATCTCCAACATGAGGGCTCCACAAGATGCAGCAATTGTAATACAACGCCTTATGGAGGCAATGTCTCAACCCTTTCAGCTTAAAGATCATGAAATTCTTATAACAATGAGCATAGGTGTCGCTATCTGTCCCGGTGATGGGCAAGATGCCGCTACTATTGTTAAAAATGCAGATACAGCAATGTACAATGCTAAAAAAAAGGGGGGGGATAATTATCAATTTTATACTGAATCCATACATGAGATTATTCAAAATCGATTGATGATTGAAAATGACTTGAAGAACGCTCTCGAGAATAATGAGCTGCAACTTCACTATCAACCACGCATAAACGGTCATACCGGAGTTATTTCATCTGTCGAAGCACATATCAGATGGAATAGATCTGGAAAAGGTCTTGTGTCTCCGGCTGAATTTATACCAGTAGCTGAAGACACAGGTCTCATTATCCCTATTGGAGAATGGATTCTGAAAACCGCATGCTCACAAAATTTAGCCTGGCAAAAATCAGGCCTGCCACCAATGACTGTCTCTGTTAATATCTCGAGCACACAATTCCAGCAAGAAAATTTTAGGGACACAATATTAACGGCTCTGGAATATTCTTCTTTAGACCCGCAGTATCTGGAATTAGAATTCACTGAGAACATCCTCATGAAGAATGTAAACATTAATATTGATATTATGAAGCAATTGAGTGAACTTGGCATTCGAATATCAATAGATGATTTTGGAACGGGATATTCTTCATTTAAGCATCTGAAACATTTTCCAGTGGATGTTCTCAAGATAGACAAGTCATTTATCAATGAAATCAATAACAATGCTAATGATTTAGCGATAGTGTCAGCCATAATATTAATGGCACACAGTTTAAATCTTACCGTAGTTGCAGAAGGGGTGGAAATAAGAGAACAACTGGACTTATTGCTTGATAATAAATGTGATGAAATTCAAGGTTATTATTATAGTCGACCATTGCCTGCCAATGAATTTACAGATTTAGTGAAAAAATTTATGCATCAATCCTTAACAACTGCAAATCATGGCTAACATGGATGTTATAGTGTTTTTTACTATTCAGCGTTTCTGAAAATAATATGAATAAGTCAGTGACCTATTAACCTCTCTTATTTTGAAGCTTTGTCGGTAGACTCTTCATAGAAAACAATATCTAAGAGTCAATGATCCTCAATTACTCTGATTTTTGAAGATAAATCAGTCTCCCATATAGAGAGCACATGTCAAGCACAACAGTTCCTCATTAGAGAAGCTTTATGTTGTTTTAACTTCTCCTTTTTATAAGCTACCAGCAATCTTTGCCAATGCCGTT
>CAMYJJ010000060.1 GCA_947258735.1 Thermodesulfovibrionia bacterium
ATAATGAGGAGTAATGTCTTCAAGATGAAAGAGACGCATGTCTGTTCCGTTTGTAACTGCCTGTGAGAGTGCAGTAACCGACGGAATACAGCTCCCGGGAAAGATATACCGCTTTATAAAATCAACCTCATGTTTATGTCTTTCATATTCCTGGTCTTGTATTGTAATGGCCTGAAGGAGCATCATGCCGTCGTCCTTTAATCTGTTGCTGCAGCATCGGAAGAACGTTTCGTAATAATGATGACCCACTGCCTCGATCATCTCAATAGAAACAAGTTTGTCATACATTCCCTGAAGATCACGGTAGTCTTTCTTGAGAATTTCGATACGGTCATCCATTCCTTCAGTGTGAATCAGCTGTTGTGCATATTCATATTGCTGATCTGATATAGTTGTTGTGGTAATACGGCATCCATATTTTTTCGCTGCATGCAATGCAAACCCGCCCCATCCTGTGCCAATTTCGAGAACATGATCATCGGGGCCAAGGAGCAGTTTTCTGCAGATACGGTCGTACTTTTCAATCGAGGCGTCACGGAGTGAACTTTCAGGGGACGTAAAGATACCGCAGGAATAGGTCAGGGTATCATCAAGGAAAAGTTTATAGAACTCATTACCGAGGTCATAATGGGCCTCTATGTTCTTCCTGCTCCCCTGTTTCGTATTTTTCCGCAGAAAATGGAGCATCCTCTGAAGCGGCCCTGAGATCCGGGCTGCCCCTCCCTCAAGCCCTGACAGGAGATGCCTGTTCAGTATGATGATTCTGATGAGTTTTGTCAGGTCATCGGTTGTCCAGAAACCGGCCATATATGCCTTAGCTGCGCCGATGCTGCCGCCAAATGCCATGTCCGTATAAAATCGGTGATCTTGAACAGACAATGTGGCCCTGAGCTCATCGCGGTCATGTTCATTTCCAAAGACAGTCCGGTGTTGTCCTTCATTCAGCACCAGTTGACCTTTAACAAGTTTCTGAAGCCGGGAGAACAGCCCATTCCTTGCAATATTGGCAAGCGCTCCGGACATGCCGCCCGGAATTATCTGTATGCCGGGTCTTGGTCTCGCCGGAATGATCGTTTCTTTCATGACACCTTTGCCTTTGATGAATCACGTTTTGAGGGGTGGCTATAAAAGTCAGCACCCTTGATTTTCAGACTGAGGGCCTGCCAGTAAATGGCCCCGGTTATCTTCATATTCATAAAGGGATATTGTATGAGCATACGGGAAAGGTTTGAATCCGAAATTTCCTGACGGTCCATGGAAAGCTCAGCATCAAAAACTTTTTCATCCTCTTTATGGCTTGTCATGAGGACATGCACTGAATCCCCGGGATCTGTAAATTCCCATGTGTAAACGATGTCCATATCCATGAAGGGAGAGATGTGAAACGCTTTTGAAAAACGGAATTCCTTCGCTTTTCCAGAACCCTCATTCTGGTCCTGCCCGAGCACATAGCAAAACTGCTCTCCCCAGGGGGTATTATGTATTTCCACGATGATGGTATCGACCCGGGTACCGTTATTGTCAAAGCAGTAATAAAAGCTCACGGGATTGAAGTTGTATCCGAAATACCTCAGCTGCGTGAGCATCCTTACCGGACCCTTCGGCCGTACACCGAGTCTCTCTGCGACCAGTTCCCTGACTGCCCGGTCAAGAGGTACCGCAGGATCTCCAAGATGGTACGCCCTGTTAAAACAGGCTACATTAAAATGGTCTGACGACCAGAGCCGTCTCCCTTTGAACACCTCGTCCATTTCACTAAGGTCAAGGTACAGCATGAAAAGTCTGTAACGGAACGAGTTCACAGGCTTCATTCGCCAGTGCCGCACGGTTCCCTCATAAATGCAGCTCTCCATCTCAGAGTCCTTTCCCGAAATAGGTACATGCAGCCAGTGCACTTTTTACGCCGTCCTCATGAAACCCATAGCCCCAGTAGGCCCCGCAGAAGTGGGTGCGGTTTCGACCGCTTATTTCCCCATGCCTCTTCTGTGCTGCTATTGCATCTCTGGTAAAAACAGGATGGTGGTAAAGATACCGTCCGATCTCCCTGTCCGCATCAATGTCTTCCTCCCTGTTAAGCGTAACACAGAACTCCTCGGAAGACGTGATTGATTGAAGAATATTCATATCATAGGTAAGACAGGCCCGGCCTGAATCCTCTTTTGGTATGAGATAATTCCAGCTTGACCAGATTTCGCGCAGTCCGGGGAGCAATGATGAGTCAGTGTGTAGGATCGTAAGATTTTCCTGATAAGGAATTGCCTCAAGAATCTCTTTTTCTGCTTGCGAAGCATCGCTTAACAGGGCAAGGGCCTGATCACTGTGAGTTGCCATTACCAGATGATCAAACTGTTCGGTTTTACCTGAAGCAAGTGTGAGTTCAACACTGTTAGTATTTCGTGTTATCTTTTTTACTGCGCAGTTCAGACGTACCTTATCAGCGTAGGCTGCTGTTAATTTCTCAACATATCGCTCTGATCCGCCCTTTATCACAAGCCACTTAAATGGATTTATGATATTCAGGAAACCATGATTCTTAAAGAATCGTATAAATGTTCTTAACGGGAATTCCTTGAATGTCTGAGGATCGGTTGACCAGAGGGAAGATCCAAGTGGAACAATAAAGTGCTCATAAAACTTTTTGGAATATCCTTCCCTTTTCAGGTATCGACCTATTTCAGTCTCTTCTTTTTCTTCCAGCACACTGTTAAGTTCACGCCTGAGTCTGAATATGTCATAAATCATTCGATAAAAAGAGAGTGAGAGGAGGTTTCTCCTCTGGGCAAAAAAAGCATTCATTGAATGGGGGCTGTACTCAAGACCGGTGTGCTCATCCTTCACACTGAAGGTCATCTCTGTTGGTTGAAATTCTACCCCAAGTGTGTCCATCATTTTGCAGAAATTGGGATAGGTCTTCCTGTTAAAGACAATGAAGCCTGTGTCCACCGCATAATGCTCGCTGTTGCGCTCCACGTCGATGGTATGTGTATGCCCACCGATATAGTCATTGGCTTCAAAAACATGGATATCATGTTCATCATGCAGGAGATAAGCTGCTGTCATACCTGAAATACCACTGCCGATAATTGCGATTTTCATTTACGCAATCCACCTGTCAACAAATGCCGCAACACATGTAATCATTGCATTGATGGTTCCTCCCCATAATATGTCCACAATGGACATCCGGAGGGACCACTTGCTCACGAGAGAATAATTCGTCATATCATAGACCCCGTACAAAACTATGCCGTAGATGAATCCCCAGAAGAGAGCTGAGAACACCATATTATCCGGGGACACCTTCGGCAGGGCAAAAAGGACAATGCCAAGCGGAATAAGGACATAGACAATACCTGCTGCCCAGACCACCGGCGTGAGTGCCCCGTTGGATATTCTCGCAAGAACTCCGAGTTCATCCTTGTAAAATTTGGACATAATAACCCCGAGCCAGAGAAAATCGATGGCAAGAAATACCGGGAGAACAGCTCCGTAAACTTTTAATGTGTGCATCATCATGCCTCCTTTCGGGTCGGAAGAGGGAAAAAAGCGCTCGTCCGCCGTCTGTACGCCTGAAATTCCGGGTTGTCTTTATATTTTTCTTCAAGAAGAGGGATTCCCGAGACCTTGAGGATAAGAAAAGTAATGGTGAGAGGGCCCAGGATAGTTGCCCATCCCTGGGGAACAGAAAGAGCAATGATATACATACCCCACCATAAGGTGACTTCACCAAAATAGTTGGGATGCCTCGTATAGCTCCATAGCCCTCTGGTCATGATCTTCCCTTTGTTTGCAGGATCACTTTTGTACATTAAAAGCTGATAATCCCCCACCGTCTCAAATAAGTATCCTGTAACCCAGATAAACAGCCCAAGCATATCTACCAGACCAACAGGCCCTTGCCCGAACAAAATAATAAACGTTACAGGCAAAGATATGATAATCATGAGGAGCCCCTGAAAGAGAAAGAGCTGTAAATACGCACGAATCACAGCATGTCTGCCCCATTCCTCTCTCCACTTTCTGTAACGGCGGTCCTCGGGTTTCCCTCTGTTGCGCATATAAATATGCACGGCAAGGCGAACGCCCCATAATACGACAAGACTCATAACAAGCATTCCCCGCTGCGTTATGCTCTCACTGAGAACTACTGCCGTTATCGCGGTCACAATGAAACCGGTGCCCCATGCGACATCAGCAACATCATTGCGCCTGCCTGCCTGGGCAATAGCAAACCATCCTGTCATATATAGCATGATCACGATTGTTTCAATAAGAAGCACTTTATACATTATGCCTTATTCCTTTCACTTCTAAAGCTTCATTCAAAGATACTGAAAAGAGTGCCATGTTTTATTCCGTATAGAGTATCTTGTATATAATTTGTCATTCCCGCGTTCCTCAAGCCGGAATCCAGAAGCATTAATTAGAACGGCTACTGGATTCCCGATAAAAAACTTCGGGAATGACAGTGTATTCAAATTTATTCACGACGATCTGTAACATTTAAACTGAACTCTCTTCCGGCATCTTCGAGCAGATTATGCTTCATTTCATCATCAACAGGGTTATCACCGAGCCAGATACGGAAATATATGGCCGCAAAATCATATCCTTCAATGAGACCAAGGACGTCGCCATTCAACGCAAGCTCAGTGCCTCTTCCGGGCAGGTATGATAATGAGTAACGTTCACCTTTTTTGACATCCCGATACATGTCATGGATTGCATCAAGTTCTGTTTTAATGAGTGAAAGTTCATATTCAGATGCGTTTTTTACCAGAAAGTTCTCTCCGGCCTGAGCAAACTGTTCAGTTGTCATATTCACCAGATAATGAAACAGCATTTTTTTAGGGACATTGTCAAGTGCTTTTTCGCTGGGTACGTCAGGCGGCAGATATAGTGCAACTCTGTATACCTTGAAAAAAAGCCACTTCAAAAGACCATCTCCTCTGATCTTCAGAACTTCATTACCTACGGCCTCTGACTCATGAAAAAACATGTCTTTCATATGCATCCCGGGCAATTCATTAGAGTTCAGGAGCACAAGAACAGGTATCGTAATATAGAAAATAAATTTTTTCATAACAATGTAACGTTTTCTTAGTACACTATATAACACACACCTGATCAATGCAAAACCAGGACAAAAAACAACTATGACATTAATCATACCATTGCGGATCAACTCCGGATATGATATAAATTAATTAATAAATATTAATGTGAGGATGGGGAAAGGAGAGGGTAAAACAAGCCTTATAAATAACAGCATAAAATTATTAATCTTAAGGAGGTACGATTATGGATGCAAAATATTATTGTGGTACTGTTAATACAGAACTTACTGCTCTGAAAGCACGGGCTTATGACATTATACGTCATCTGGACAAATCACCAAAAAAAGATGAATTGTCTTCTCAATTAACAGAAATTCATACACTCGTTGATGATTTGTCAGTGACTGTGGATAAACTGAACAGTTCATGTCCTGTTGAATTCAATGCTGAAAAAGATGATATCAACAAAAAGAAGGCTGCTCTTCTTGCAAAGATCGACTGGTGGGACCAGGAGCATTTCCCCGGAGGATATGCCGGAGGATAAAGAGAAGCTGACATTGAAGTGAACAAAGGCGGGTTGAGATAGCCCGCCTTTTTCTTGTCTATTATTTCTGTATATGAAACACAGCGCAATGATCCTTCGGGCTGTCTGAAGAATTCTGAAACAGCGGGCCAGACCTTTGATATCGGGGGACCGGACATCATGACGTACAAGCCAATGATGCAGCAGTACGCTGAAGCAAGAGGGCTAGCAAAGAGAGTCATAATTGATCTCCCCTTTATTACCCCGTCACTAAAGGCATATTGGGTTGACCTTGTTACTCCAATTCCATCAGGTATTGCCCATCCCCTGATTGAAGGGATAAAAAATGAAGTCATCTGCAAAGACAACCGGATTGACGAATTTGTTCCAATTCAGAAGACTCCGTATACAGAAGCAGTCAAAAATGCATTTTCAGAAGAAACAGGTTCCCCGGGCGTGACTGGCTTTTAATGTTTTCGAAGAGTCTGTTCTAATAAATGCTCCTCTGAATAAGGGTTGGGACATCATCACGGACCTTACATGCTGGAAATACTGGAATACTGTTCTCAACAATGTCTCGTCGGAAAATAATCAGTTGCAAGAAGGGGTGGATTTCCAGTTCTGTATTCGTCCATTTAATACCCCATTGAATATCAAGCCACATGATCAGGAAATGGCAATCGAAAATCGTAACATTTGCGCAAAAAGAAAACATGGTTATCATGCACAGCATGAATGTACGTTTCAGGATAAAAACGGTAATACCATGTTGAACAGCAGAGAGTTTCTTCAGGAATTTCTATGTCATTCATAAAGCATATATTCCGGAAGAGAAATTTAAAAGAGTTTTCTTCACGTCTGCTTCAGGTGATAAAGGAGACCGCAGAAAAAAATAAAATCTGACGTACGGATAATTATTTATTATCAGTAATTCTTAACTTAAGAGGATATATTGATAATTTAGAGAAATCAACGATCTTGCGACCTCTCCCATTTTGAAGACTAGTTGGTACAAGAGAGAATCTGTGTGATGGCTGCAATTTGCCAATTCCAGAAAAATCATTTCTAATACTCCAACGATCAATAGCATTTTCTTTAACTAAATATTGAAAATATACATTTAAAATCCACACAGGAAAGATAGAAAAAAGAAGTACAGCTTTTAGTCTAACAGTAGCTAATCAATTCAATTCACTATCTAGTGTCTAGGGTCGGATCTTTTATCGTGATCGGACACATAAAATTATAAATTACGAGTTATTAACGACAAGAAACGAATTAGTTATAATAAAGCGAAAATAAATAATTTGATTAAAATGGGGCCTGCCAGCCGGTAGGCAGGTTCCGCCCCCATACGATAGGTTATTTAAACTACCTGTAGTCGTTTTAAATGCAAGGAAGGTTCTTTTTATATTCGCTCATTGACACTCGCTCAACATTTTCTTGCTTGTCTAAGAAACGAACCAAAGAAGGACACCCCGCATGATTGCTTAATATCCGTGCTATTCCGGTCTGGCCGCTAAATTAAAAAAAGGGCACGGGCACCGTGCCCCTACATTTTACTGTGTCCAAACCTGCATATTCCGGAAGCTCGGTACGAGTCCACTGTGACAATCAAAAGGGGGGATAAAAGACAAAGATTAAAATAAGTACAACAACCGTCTGCGATTCTCCTTTAAAAGGAGAGAGCAGCATTTCCCCCTCTAGCGATTTTATGTGAAGATGGACCTGCCTGCCGGCAGGCCCCATTTAAAATATCAACACCCTTATTAAAACACTGGATTTCCAATCAATAGATTACGGGAATGACGGCTTAATGTTTGATTTTATGCATAGACACTACTTCACAACCATCACAGAAATTTTTGAGTGATTTACCACTTCCCTGCTTACACTCCCGATAAAAAACCTTCCGATCCTGTTACCCCTGGTCCCGATCATGATCAGATCAGCACCCTCTTCTTCAGAACCCTTTATGATTTCTTCTGCCGGGTGTCCTGTTCTCACAACGGTCCGTACGTTTGGCGTGGGCGGGGCCTCCTGCATGAGGTTTTTGTAATGACCAAGAATTTTGTCTGCTTTTATGTCAAGTTTTTTCTTTAATTCCGTCCCTTCAATTTCCTCCTTGAGGGTAGACATCTCTGCCTCCCCGAGCATTTCGTCCATTATTGATATGCCCTCGATCTTTTCAACATAGATGAGGATTATCTCTTCAGGGTTCATGCACTTGCAGATCTTCATAATCTTAGAGAACATCTCCTTTGTGCCCTTTGTATCATCAACGGCAATCATTATCTTATTCATATCCATGCTCCTGAGTGGTCTGGTTGATATGACAAATAAAAGGAAGACGCCGGCATGGTAAAGCCGGCGTCTTTCTCCTGAAATAGCATTACATCTTTTCTTCGCCTGCCTTTGCTTTTTCTTCTAACGCAGTAAGTTTATCCTGAAGTTTCTTGATCGTCTTCTCAGCTTTTCTCATTCTGTTAAAATCAAACCACTGCTCGTTCTCAATGGGAAAATCATTATAATGCGAGCCGTATACCCTCCATGACTCGTCCCAGTTTGCCGGGTCTTTAAATCCAAGGAGCCTGAGTTCCAGATATGTCAGGGTTGAGCGTGTACCTGTCTGGCAGAAGGCAACGGTCCGTTTGTTTTTATCAAGGTCTTTGTAAAAGCCGGCAACCCTGTCATAGGAGAGAAAGCCATTGTCTTTCTTTTTTCCTGACTCCGGGTCTACTGACTTGTCAAAGGTGTCCTTGTGTGATACATTTATGGTCGTGTTCGGTAAACGGCCTGCCCTGAGAGAACGCTGGTCAGATCCTTTTAATTCATTAGCAGTCCTGGCATCAACTACCTGAACTCCTCTTTTGGACCCATTGGCAATTTCCAGTGCCTCGTCTGTTGTGGCATATCTGCTGCTGACCACATTGGCCTTGAATGTTTTCGCATCTAAAATGGTTGGCTTATTGTCCATGGGGTATGCCTCGTTTTTCCAGGCGTCTATCCCGCCGTTAAGGACATGTACTTTATCGTGTCCGAGGTATTCCAGTATCCAGAAGGCCACGGTAGTGTCCTTCATGGTATCTGACTTGACATGTTCACCAACGATAACAACATGCGAATCATTACCGATCCCTACTTTACTGAAAAGCTTCTCATATTTTGACGTATCTCTGAAGACCCGTGATGTCTTGTCTCTCAGCCCCTTCTTACACTGTTTACCGATGCTGATGGCGCCGGGGATATGCCCCTTTGCATAATCCTTGAGTTTTCTGCAGTCAAGAATTACCCAGTCAGCATTGCCAACTTTGTCTTTTAACTGCTTCGCGGACAGCAGCAGTTCCGGGTTTGCCCATGTGGCTGCATGGACCAGTCCTGCAGTTGCTATGGTAAAAGCAGCTATTGCCAGTATGATGATTAATTTTTTTGCCATGATCTACCTCCTGATAATGTTTTTACGTCATTCATAATGAAGTGAATACTAATGAGTCACCCCTCCTTTCGTAAAATAATTAACTCCCGGCTTTGTTATTTTTAAAAGCGGTAAGGGCAGATTGTTGTTTCCTTTTTGATTTTAAAACATATTTTACGTGATGGATTAGTCTTCATCATCGCCACCATCATATAACCCTTCAAGGTGTTTCTGAAATTCCTCATCCATCCCGCTGAAAGCACTGCCGCCTCCTACGCCATACGCAGGGGCTTCTGCTTTTTCAAAATACCCCGGCTGAATACCTGAGGAGTACGAATTTATATAGCCGTACATAAACGCGAGGATCAGGCAAAGGAAACTGATTATTATCATGCGCTTGTCCATGAATGCTCCTCCTTTTTTAATTCCGGGGCCGGATTATTCTTCATCTTCACTGTCCTTGTATAAATCCTCATAAAATTTTTCCAGATTTTCATCGACAATAACTTCAACCCCTTTCTCTGCCCTGTCGCTGAAGACTCCCGCATGGATAAAAGGAGGGATGCTGTATCCAAGCAGAAATCCAACAAATAAAATGACGATTACAACGATGATCCCAAACATGTGTTTCATGATGTCCTCCGTATCAGCTTCCTGGATAACATGTAATTATCCTTTCTTTATCCTGTAGATATATTTTCCATCTGCTACATTTTTATCGATTATTTCGTTGCCCGAGCCGGTGCACATCTCGGTAATAGACTCAGAAGACGAAGGATTGTCGAATGTTACTTCCAGAATGTCCCCGGAACCGATCTTTTCAAGCATTTTTTTTGTATAAATCTGCGGATGAGGGCAGACAAATCCCTGACAATCCAAAGAATATTCTCCATCTTTTATTTTGTCGAACTTTATAGCCATCTTATATTTTCTCCTCTGTGTTTGGTTGCATTATTAAAGGTCCAGTGTGGCCAGTTCTTTTGCCATCTGACGTTCTGTCCACCAGTTGAAAAATTTCACCCCTAAAAAAGCCCCGCCTATCATGCCCATGCCGAAAAGCCATCCTGCAGGATCACCGTTAGCAACCCGTACAAAAAAACCTCCTACATTGCACCCGAGGCCAAGCCTTGAACCGATGCCCATCAGGGCCCCGCCGATAATCGCCCACTTGGCAAACTCTGCCGTTGGTCTCTTGAATTTGAATTCATTGTTCAGAAGAGCCATGACCGCAGCGCCTCCTATAAGTGCCAGAGACATCCAGTCAGCGGGATTTAAGGCAGGATTGGGGATACCATTTATATAGCCAAAGAAAATGTTGTCTGTATTTTCCCAGCCCAGTTTCTGCAAGACCCAGCCGACCCACTGGGCCTCCTGGGTGGTCACATACCAGTAGCCAGGGTCAAAAACCGTACTTCTCGCTGACAGACCAAAGTCAGAGCCGATCCTCTGCAGGATTTCACCGGCATTTCGTATACCATATTTTATACGGAGACCTTCAATGACAAACATCTGAAGTCCGCAGGCAACACCCAGAATAAGTCCTGCAATGGCTGTCCTTTTGGATGATACAATCATTTTCCAGAAACCTGTTATGTTGTCTCTCAGACTTATGCCGTCCGCTTTTTTCACAATATCTGCCAGATGACGTCTCCTTCCCCAGATCATATATACAGCTATAAGCAGCAACACAGCAGGAATCAATACTCCTATGAATACATTCCCGAAATATGCACCGAAAAAAGACTCCTTTGTTAATGTCAGGGATTCTGCAATCGTAGTAATTGGCTGGTCCCAGACATAACCGGCAAGGTACTGGTCGACCCAGCCGTCCCCAACATTTATACGGTCCGGAAGCCCCTTTGCCATGGCTGATTCATGCCATGATGCCGGCACCAGCTTGTTCATCCAGCCGCCGACATCGACAAATGCTGACTGGGTAACGCTTATGGACAAAATAACCAGCAGGGCAGTACCGCTGCCTTCCCCGGTTTTGTAAAGTGACCCTGATGCGCAGCCTCCGGCAAACACCATCCCGACCCCGAAAATAAAACCTGCAATGACCGAGTGAATGCCGTATGGCGAAGAATGAAAGGTGCTTATACCCGTTGCCGTTACAAAGGCTGAAACTAAAGCGAACAGTACGACGGCTATCATTATGCCCACGACCATTCTCGGTACACCTACCGCAAACAGGTCCCTGAAGGCAGAGGCAAAACAGAACCTTCCGTATTGCAGACACATCCCGTAAATAAACCCAAACCACAGGTATGCTGAAAGATAAATGTAATATTCATTGAAAGCATACGTGGAAACACTGATTAAGGCAAAAAACAGCACGATTCCAAGTGCCCACATCTTTTTCTTGGCTGAAGCTTCGTTCACGTAGAGTCCTCCTTTGCTGACATTAATTTTGCAGGCTGATGATCTTTATTAAAGCAAACCCCATGCCATGAGCTAACTGACTGATATTATTGGTTTTTAGTATTCTGGACATCCAGCGTAGTGTCCCATTTGGGACAGGGAAATCTATCCTTAGGCTTTAAAGGGACAGTTTCTGATTGGAAGACTGATTAACTGAGAAAAAAAGCGACAATACTGATCATCAGGTATAAAATATATATGAATCAAAACTTATTATGAGCAGGTTAATAATGCCAGTGAGAAATCAGCAGGATAAATAAATCAGTCAGGGGAAAAAATGCTGAAACATTTAGTTGGAGCAAATGCCTTGGCCCTGATTTTATTAATCGGACAGGTTCCTGCATCCTATCATGAAAATGCCGACCCACAGATATGTAATAACAGAACCGGTATAGTCATGAAAGTGGTCAATGATGAGTTGTTCACAATTTCGGTATGCAACAAAATGAGAGTCTTTAAAGAATTTTCATACTGCTATGGAATTGAAATTGGAGATACAGTCCTTTTTGACAACAATATCGATGACTGCGTAATGATAAGTTTTACGGATTTGAGAAATGATGTGCAATGCGGGTTGCTTTGTCAATGAACTTCGGTAGTCACTATTCCTGTTTACAGGTTCTGTAAACACTATTAATGACTTGATTAAAATGGGGTTCCGCCCCCAAACGACGGGTTCATTCTTTTGAACGCACAAAAGAACGGAACCAAGAAAATGCGCCCGAACCGATTTTTTAACGGTTCTTCAGTCGACCTCCAGGGAGTTAATTTAAACTCGCTCCGCTCAAACACAAATTAACTCTTTTCCTTCCGCTTTCCTTCATCACCTAAAATCGCTAATGGGGGGAATACTGCTCTCTCCTTGTAAAGGAGAATCGCGGCAGTTTGTTGCTCTTTTTTTTATCTTTGTCTTTCATTCCCCCTTTTTATTGTCACAGTGGACTCGTACCGAGCTTCCGGGATATGCAGGGCTGGACACCTAAAAAATGTAGGGGCACGGTGCCCGTGCCCTTTTTTTAATTTAGCGGCCAGACCGGAATAGCACGGATATTAAGCAATCATGCGGGGTGTCCTTCTTTGGTTCTTTCTTAGACAAGTAAGAAACGAACCCGTCGTTTGGGGGCGGTACCCCATTTTAATTAGAGTAAACATCTATAAATATTAATAAGTCACACAACATTATCCATCTGGCATAAAAACAGTTACCCCCGGACTATACCGGAAAATACCTGTAGAGATATTAAATTCAGCAGCTTTTCTGTAATGCTCCAGTTTATTTTTTTTTAAATCTTCCGGAAATTCACCTTCCTGCCCGGTGCT
>CAMYJJ010000061.1 GCA_947258735.1 Thermodesulfovibrionia bacterium
TAAGGAGGAAGGCAAGAAAAAAATTGATCTTGTCTTAAAAGCTTCTGAGATGGAGATCAGTACACCTCAGGATCTTTATAATGCGGTTCTGGCAACTCCCGACGGCAATACTGTTCCTGTGTCATCTTTTTCATCACTTGAGAGCACGACGGGGTTAAGTGAAATCAGACACCTGGAGAGGAAAAGGACTTTCACCCTTCAGGTAACACCTCCTATGAACATAGTCCTTGAGGAGGCAATGGATATTATTACCAGTAAGGTAATCCCTGCTGTACGTGCAATGGGAATGATTAAAAAAGGGGTTGATATTTCGATTAGCGGTGTTGCCGACAAGCTCAAGGAAACAAGGAAGGCCCTGCAATGGAACTTTGTCCTTGCTGCTGTCATAGCATATCTTTTAATGGCGGCGCTGTTCGGAAATTTTATTTATCCCCTTATCATTATGTTTACTGTGCCTCTTGCCGGGGCAGGAGGGTTCATGGGCCTCAGTCTTGTTAATGCTCTTATTGCGCCGTCACCGTTGGATATCCTCACTATGCTCGGGTTCATCATTTTAATTGGAGTAGTGGTGAATAATGCAATACTGATAGTTCATCAGGCCCTCAACAATCTGCGGTATCATGATATGGACTATACAGAGGCTGTAATCGAGTCAACAAGGTCAAGGATCAGACCCATATATATGAGCGCTTCAACAAGCATTTTTGGCATGCTTCCTCTTGTACTATTCCCTGGCCCCGGGTCAGAACTGTACAGAGGTCTCGGGAGTGTTATCCTTGGAGGACTTGCCCTCTCGACGCTTTTTACCGTATTTGTCATACCCTCTCTTCTAATGTTCTTTATTAAAATGGAGAAGGCCCATAAGTAAAATCTCATTTATTTTACCTGCTTCTAAAGTTTCTTAGGTTGTCATGCCAGACTTGACCCGGCATCCAGAACATACTGTAAAAACAAGATTCCGGCTTAAGGATTGCCGGAATGACAGGCAAACCTAGTTCATGCAAAGACTCAAAGTAAATTTGTTTTGAACGATTTACCGTCCTGCATTAATTTATAATATGAACATATGCTTATCTTTCTTTTTATAGTATTCATATACAGTCTGGCAAATTTTTACACATTCCTTAAGCTGACTTCTCTTATTGATGCCGGGATTCTTGTGGACGTTTTTTTGGGACTGCTAATTTTCTTTATGACGCTGTCTCCTGTCCTGATCCCGATATACAGCAACAGGGGTTCTGAAAAGGCCGTACGATTTTTTTCGTATGTCGGTTACACGTGGCTGGCTTTTCTTGTACCTTTTTTCCCGTTGACTCTTGTTATGGATCTTTACTGTTATGCTGCTCCGCATCTTGCGAACTTTTTAAACAGAGACACCGCATCTCTTCTGGTTTCCAATAGCACTACATTCATTGTTCCTTTTTTCATATCTCTTGCTGTTATTGGGTATGGTTACTATGAAGCACAGGCGCTCAGGGCGGAGAGGCTTACGATAAGGACATCAAAGCTGCCTGAAAGCAGAGACATGATAAGAGTGGCGCAGATTTCTGACCTGCATCTCGGTGCATTAGTCAGGGACAATATGCTTGACAAAGTCATTAAGATCATGGAGCGGGAAAAGCCTGATATCATCGTTTCAACCGGTGATCTTGTCGATGGGGTCATCAGGCATATGGACCACCTTGGAGAAAAGCTGAAAAAGCTTAAAGCAGGACTGGGAAAATTTGCCATAACCGGCAATCATGAATTATATGGAGGGATCAGACACACGACACAGTTTCTCAAGGATGCAGGGTTTACTGTCCTGAGAGGAGAGGCAATGGCAATTGAAAACATCATTAATATTGCAGGTATGGACTTTACCGGCGGAGAAGCACATAAGCAGAGTAAAGAATTACAGCAGAGACCTGAGCAGGAGATATTGTCGGATCTAAATAATAATCTTTTCACGATTCTCTTAAAGCACAGGTCTGACGTTGAAGAGAAAAGTCTCGCACTCTTTGATCTACAGCTGTCAGGACATACCCATAAGGGGCAGATATTTCCGATGCACCTTGCCACTACCTTTCTATTTCAGCATCATTCAGGACTTACTAAATTCAAGAATGGATCTGCCATTTATGTCAGCCGCGGTACAGGCACAGCAGGACCTCCAGTACGCTTCCTTTCCACTCCGGAAGTTACTATAATTGATATAGTTTCTCAAAAGAGCAGGAATGCACAGGAGGAGTAATATATGGACGTGAAAATAAACAAAGGGAGCATCTCACTGATTCAGGGTGACATCACGAAACAGGACACTGATGCGATTGTAAATGCTGCAAATAAGACGCTAAGGGGCGGAGGCGGGGTAGACGGCGCTATTCACAGGGCAGGGGGGAAAGCGATTCTTAAGGAATGTGTCGAAATAGGCGGTTGTGAGACAGGTGAGGCAGTTATAACAACCGGCGGCAATCTGCCTGCTGAATATGTGATCCATACTGTCGGCCCTGTGTACAGGGACGGAACAAGAGGCGAGCCGGAACTGCTTGCACGTGCGTATAGCAGCAGTCTTAAACTGGCTTCCGCAAATAACATAAGAAGTCTCGCATTTCCATCGATCAGTACAGGAGCATACAGGTTTCCAGTTGAACAGGCAGCAGAGATTGCACTTCAGACAGCTATCGATTACTTGCAGGAACATGATGATATTGAACGTATCTGTTTTGTGCTGTTTGGACAGGACGCTCTTGATGTATTTGAAAAGAAACTGAAGCAGTTGATTCCTTGAATCCTTGAATCTTCGAATCCCTGTCTGCCGGCAGGCAGGGACCCTATTTACATTATGGCAGACAGATTCAAACTCATCTCAAACTTTAAACCAAAAGGCGATCAGCCCGGAGCTATTGAATCCCTTACAAAGGGGATAGAGAAGGACCATAAACACCAGGTCCTGCTTGGGGTTACGGGGTCCGGTAAGACATTTACCATAGCCAATGTCATAGAGAATGTGAATAAGCCGGCGCTGGTTATTGCGCATAACAAGACCCTTGCAGCGCAGCTTTATGGAGAGTTCAAGGCCTTCTTCCCTGAAAATTCGGTTGAATACTTTGTAAGTTATTACGATTACTACCAGCCCGAGGCTTATATCCCTGCAAGTGACACCTATATTGATAAGGATGCCATGATCAATGAAGACATTGACAGGCTGCGACATGCAGCAACAAGGGCGGTGCTCGAGCGTAATGATACGATCATTGTTGCATCGGTATCCTGTATTTATGGTATCGGCTCACCTGAAGATTACCTGGGCATGCATCTTGTTCTTGAAGAGGGTATGGAAACAGACAGAGATCAGCTTCTTCAAAAACTTGTTGAGCTGATGTATGACAGGAGCGAAGATTTCAGAAGAGGAAACTTTCGGGTCAGGGGAGATATCGTTGAAGTCTATCCTTCATTTTCAGGCGACAATGCAGTCAGGATAGAATTCTTTGGCGATGATGTTGACGGGCTCTATGAATTTGATTCACTTACCGGAAAAACCATTAAAAGACTTTCAAAAGTTGCCATTTACCCGAACAGTCACTGGATAACACCGAGGGACAGGATCGAAAAGGCCCTTACCGCAATTAACACCGAACTTGGTGAGAGGCTTGAGTTTCTTCTCAGAGAGGGCAGGGAGATTGAAGCCAAACGGCTTGAGCAGAGGACGCGATTTGATATGGAGATGCTCAAGGAATTCGGATTCTGTCATGGCATAGAAAATTATTCAAGACACCTGACCGGCAGGGCCCCCGGTGAACCGGCCCACTGTCTGATAGATTATTTTCCTGAGGATTTTCTGATGATCATTGATGAATCTCATGCCATGGTCCCGCAAATAGGCGGTATGTATGCAGGAGACAGATCAAGAAAGCAGACCCTTATTGATCATGGATTCAGGCTGCCGTCTGCACTCGATAACAGGCCGCTGAAATTCAATGAATTTGAACATAGGATAAAGCAGGTCATTTATATATCTGCCACACCTGCTGAATATGAAATTAAAAAGTCAGGAAATAGAATAATAGAGCAGATTGTTAGACCGACCGGGTTGAAAGATCCGGAAATAATATTGAAACCGGTGTCCGGCCAGCTGGATGACCTCTTGGGCGAAATAAGGGAAAGAGCATCAAGAGGCGAGAGGGTACTGGTTACGACGCTGACAAAAAAAATGGCAGAGGACATTACTGAATACTATACAGAGCTGGGTATCAAGGCAAGCTATCTCCATTCAGACGTTCATACGCTTGAGAGAATAGAAATACTCAGGGACCTCAGGCTTGGGACGTTTGATGTTCTCATCGGTATAAATTTGTTAAGGGAGGGACTTGACCTCCCTGAAGTTTCACTCGTTGCAATCCTTGATGCGGATAAGGAGGGTTTTCTGCGATCAGGACGGTCCCTGATCCAGACGGCGGGAAGGGCCGCCCGTAATGTCAATGGAGTGGTAATTTTTTATGCTGATACGGTGACAGGGTCCATGAAGACCGCAATGGATGAAACTCAGAGGCGGCGAAAGATTCAGGAAGCGTACAATAAAAAGCATAATATTACCCCTCAGTCAGTCAGTAAAGAGATAACCAATATCCTGCAGTCCATATATGAGGCTGATTACTGGACTGTACCGGCTGTTGCAGAAGAGCAGGTAGCGTATGGTGATGAAACATCCCTGAAAGATCTTGAAGAGCAGATGAAAGAGGCCGCTGATAAACTTGATTTTGAAAAAGCAGCAGACATAAGAGACAGGATCAAGGCGATACGGGAGAGGAACCTGAAGGTCGGGATAAAGCAATAGATTGCATGAATTTCACAGTGAAGCTAAATAGGGCCTGTGAATAAACTGCCGATATTTAGTTTTGTCATACCCGAAATCCTTAGTCGGGCATCCAGAACATATTGCAAAGACTGGATTCTCGATGCGAGTCTACGCGAGAGTCGCTCCGACCGCCTTAAGGAATGCCGGAATGACGTGTAAACGAATTGAGTGTATATACAAACACTACTTAGAGGTGATTATCTTTATCTCATACATTTCAGGCCATAGCTTGCCTGTTACAAAAATCCTGTCATTTTCATTATCATAGGCAATACCATTCAGAGTTTTTATTTTATTATCACCACCGGCCTTACGTACAAGCTTTGTGAGATGAATCCATCCCTCTACCTGACCGCTGTCTGGATGAATAATGGCTATGCGGTCTGACTTCCAGATATTTGCGTAGATTTTCCCCTTTATATATTCAAGCTCATTAATGCTGGTTACAGGGTTTTTATTGTCGGTAACCTTGATACGTCTGGTCTCCTTTAAGTTTTCAGGGTCGAGAAAATATATATTATCAGTTCCATCACTCATGATTAACGTATGTCCGTTATTTGTAATTCCCCAGCCTTCAGTGGAAAAGCTGAATGATGTTAATACGCGAAAGTCTGAAGGATCATATATAAATCCAACGCCTGCACGCCAGGTCAGTTGTATAATGCTGTTATTGTAATAGGTTATTCCTTCTCCAAAAAGGCTCGATGGCAGTCTGTATGTTTGCAGGACCTCTATGCTATCAAGTGTGCGCATTGTCAGTGCTGATTTGCCGTACAGGCCGGTACCTTCATATAACATCCCATTTTCAAAAACCAGTCCCTGGGTAAATGCCTTTTCATCATGAGGGAATGTGTTCACTACTTTATAGTCAAAGAGGGGTGTGTGTAATATATCTCTGTTATCGGAACAGACCGGTTGAGACGATATAAGAATTAAAAATAATAATAATATGGAGAATCTGTTACATGTTTTTTGTACAAAAGACATACTGCATTTTACCATGTATTATATTTGGGCTGGGGATAATGAGTTATGTGCATTGAATAAAAAAAGGGGAGACGATGTCTCCCCTTAATAATAATTAGCTTTATAAATCTATTCTACCGGATAGCCTTTTTCTGTCCATCCTGGATATCCGTCCCTTAACCAGTTAAGATCGGTATAACCGGCATTTTTTAACTGGACAATCGTTTTATATGATTTCCAGCACTTGACACCGTTGCAATAGACAACAATCGGGGTGCTCTTGTCTGAAGGATATTTGTTCATCTTCATCTTGTCCTTTGACGGATCAAAGTCAACAATCTTTGCGCTTTTTTCCTTGTAAGGTGCGGAGATTGAACCCGGGACATGTCCTTCGACATATTCACCTTTTTTCCTTGCGTCAAACACCATGATTTTATTCTGGTTGGCCTTCACCCAGTCCGCATCAACTGTTTTAACACCATCAATAGATTCCGGGGTCATGACCTTTTCTGCCATTGCCTGTCCTGCCAATAGAAGCATGGACATTGCAATCAACACTGATAAAACTTTTCTCATTGTCTTTTCCTCCCTATTATATGCAACATCAGGCCGTATGGCCTGTAAACATGTATATCTACATAATCATGCAGGATCTGTTTCCAGTTGCACAGATGATGTATCATCAAGTGTGTTCCCATCATGTATTACATCGGTATTATATGAATAAGTCTTAAATCCTTCGATCTGTTCCTTTAATTTTGTTGCTACGGCAACTAGCTGATCAGCTACCCGGTCTACATTATCTGCCATGACAAACGTCTGATTTAAAACAGCAACCGTGCTGTCCATGGTCTGGCTTATCTCCTCAGAAGCTGCTGACTGCTCTTCTGTTGCAGCTGCAATCCTGTGTACCGTGTCCATGACATTTTCTGAGCTTGCAACTATCTTTATTAATGCGTTACCTGCATCAGATGTGGTGGAAATTGCCTCATCAGCCTGTAATTTTCCCTGTTGCATTTTTGACACTACATCCTGTGTTTCTTTCTGGTTTGCCGTAATCTTTCTTGCAATTTCCTCTGTTGCCGATGTTGTTCTTTCGGCCAGTTTTCTCACTTCGTCCGCAACAACAGCAAAACCTCTTCCCTGCTCTCCCGCTCTGGCTGCTTCAATCGCGGCATTCAGGGCAAGCAGGTTTGTCTGGTCGGCTATGTCTTTAATGACAGAAACAATTTCTCCGATCTCGTCTGAGCTTTTCCCAAGGGTTACAATAGCATCAGAGGCGTTGCTGACGCTGGTCACGAGCTTTTCAATGATCTCTTTTGTACGTTCACTGACGTTCATGCCTTCACGGGCAGACGTATAGGAGTCTTCAGTAATATTTGTTGCATGTGATGTGTTTTTAGTCATTTCCAAAATAGTCTGTGACATGTCATTTGCTGATACTGCTACCTGGTCGAGTTGGATCTTCTGTTCATTCGTACCCTGAACAAGTTCTGTCGATACCTCTGCAAGTGATTTTGAGTAATCCAGAATACTTACTGACTCACCGGAAATGGTTATAAAGGCTGTATTTAAGTTTCTCAGCATGGTGTTCAGTTCACAGCTCATGACACCCATTTCATCCAGACTCTCTACGTCAATGGTACATGTGAGGTCCCCCTTTGCTACTTCCTTTGCAGCTGATACAACGGTGTTGATCGGCCCTGTTATCGAGCGTTTTGTAAAAACTGCCAATGTTATAAATAACACAATAATAATTAATGATCCGCTAATAAAGGCTGTCCTGATTTTTTTAATAAATGTCTGTCGTGTGAGATAATAGCTCTGGACACTTTTTTCCTGATGATCAACCAGAAAGTCTATTGATTTGAAAATCAACGGTTTGTGATCGAGCCATTCGTCATATGCGTCTTCCATTGGACTGGTATCATCATCATAGAAAATCTTCATATAGGCATCTTCAAATACTGCCCTCATTTCCTTGAATCCTTTAAATCCCTGTTCAAATTTTTCTTTACTCTCCTGAACCTCATCTCCTGTCAGTGATATGCCTGCTTCAGCCCATAGCTGATCTATTTTTTCAGTTCCGGTTTTTAAGTGGTTTACCGCTGCAGTTGCTGTGACTATATCAGCAATCGCACCTGACATCCTGAATTCAAATTCTCTGAAAATAAGCTGTATTTTTCTTAACTGGTCAAGGGGAACGACATTATCTTCATAAATATGCCTGAGGGCCCTGATCTCTGTCTTTCCCAGGTAAACAGCACTCACGGCAAATACGGACAAAGCTATCGTGCCTATCAATGTCAATAATATTAATTTGTGGCTGATCTTGATCTTCGCTAACAGAATTCTGATATTCATTTAATACTATTCTCTTTTTTTCTTGAGACACCGCGACACGTCTTTTTGTATAATGACGTAATTAAAAATACGTATATGTAGTTATCGGAGGCAGGACATAAAACTTTAGACTGTTTTAATTAAACAGACACATCAATCTGCTGCTCTTGCATTATGTTATGTGCAAGTCGATGTTCAACGATGTTCCGTTCGCTGTTAATCTTAAATGATGAGGTCTGGGAAATGATCTCCTGGGCAAGAAATGCCAGGTCTGATACCGATTGTTTCATTTCTTCTGATAACCTGAAATTATCATTAATAATCTGGGAAATATCTTCCATGCTCCTGCTCACCTCTTCAGAGGCCGAGGATTGCTCTTCTATTGCTGTGGCAATGCTCTGGACCATATCCATGGCCCTGTCCGAACTCTCCACGATCTGTTGAAGTGCCTCCCCTGCCTTTGCAGCATTTGCTACAGACTCTTCAGCTAGGGTTCTTCCTTTTTTCATGGTGGAAATTGAATCATCGCTTTCTCTCTGGATCATGCCCATTTTTTGAGAAATTTCATCAGTTGCCATTGCTGTTCTCTCAGCAAGCTTCTTTACCTCATTTGCTACAACAGCAAACCCCCTGCCGTGTTCTCCTGAGCGCGCAGCCTCTATGGCGGCATTTAATGCAAGCAGGTTTGTCTGGTTTGCAATGTCCTGTATGACAGACACGATATCTCCAATTTCCTTCAGATGTTCACCCAGACCGCTGATTTTGTCTGATGTGTCTTCAACATAGCTGGAAAGCTTTGTTATGCTGGATACTGACCGGGTGACAATTTCCTTTCCGCTCGTTGCCGAGGTGTAGGACTCCTTTGTAGCCTCGGAAGCAGCTCCCGAGTTTTTGGCCATATCAAGGATGGTCTGGGACATTTCGGTAGAAGCGACAGCAACCTGACTCCCTTTTGTATGTTCCTCTTCTGTATCATGGAACAGCTTATCAGAAAGCTCTGACAGGCCTTCTGTGTTGGTAACAACTTTATTAACAGAAGAAATTATCTTGCCAATTGATGTTTGCATGTGCTGGATCATATAATTTAACTGCTCTGCCATACTTCCCATCTCATCATTGGCATCTATCTGAATGGTATGCGTGAGATCTCCTTTGGCAACTTCTTCAGCGGCCTGGACCACTTTTCTGATCGGCCTGTTAATGGATTTCATTATAAGAAAGGCCAGGACAGCAAATAATCCTATGCCTGATACAGCAAGAAAGGAAATAATCATTACCAGCATATCAGTGTTTTTCTGACTTTGCTCATAATGCTCCTTAACATTTTTTTTGATCCTGTCTGACAGTGAATCAATGGATTTGAAGATAAGAGGTTTATGATCAAGGTACTCGTCATACAGGTCTTCAACTTCTTCGGGCTGGTTATCCAGATATACTGTCTTGAGTTTCGGTGCAAAAGCTTTAAAACCATCATAGCCTTTATTAAAGGTTTCAAGCTCCCTGACTGCATCTTCAGACATATCATAGGTCTTCATATCGACCTGGACATCATTTACCAGTGCATCCAGTCTTATTATTGAATCTTCAAGATGATGACCTGAGCCTATTGCAGCCACCGCATCAGCAACGACACCAACCATCCTGTATTCCAGTTCCCTGAACGTAAGCTGTATGTTCCTCATATTATCGAGAGGAATAACATTTTGAACATAGATTTCCTGAAGTGTATTGGTCCCTTTTTTGGCGACCATCACAGACCAGATCGCAAAGGCGGACGATGCAACAATACCACTCAGAATAACAATTAAAATTTTATGAGATATTTTCAGGTTTTTTAAAAACATAAAACTTTCCTCCTGTGCTTGCTCGTTTTACTTTTAATCCTTCCATTAACAGCATTATTTTTTCTCTTAACATATCAATCGGATTATTTTTAATAAATCTTTATAGGGGAATCCCTGACTAGAACCATTATTATTAAGTAATATCAATGGCTTTCGGGGCAGAGAGATGTAAAGGAGCATCGAGGTCGGACCTCCCATGGAGGTTCAACCTCTGCTTTTTGATTTAAGTATACTGAAACCTATTCAGGCATTAACTCATCATCGTCTTCATCACGGTAATTCCTTTTCCTGATCCAGAACCGGATAAATCCATAAACCATAAACAGGGTGGCAATTACAAAAAGTATCTGATATATATGATTGCTTATGTATGTCAGCCAGGTAATATTCTTTTTCAGATTGTTCTGCCAGTCATGTTCAAGTTCATCAAATGGAATTGAGAGAGCCATTTTTATGGAAAATCCAATACGTCTCCCTTTGCTGAGATAATCGAGAATATGCTTCGTACTGTCCGGGCCATACCTGTTCTCGATATATTCAATAAAACTCTTGCTTTGCTCGTACGCGAGAAGGAGCTGTCTGTCCCGGGAAGGGAATGTTCTGTTCAGGGAAGTCATGGGTATCAATCTGCCTGACAATACTGCCTGCTTCAGAAGATTTTTATTTTCACCTGTTATGATCTCGGCTATGCCGTCGCTGATGTTCTGACATATGCCTTCATTCAGCCATCGAGGAAGTTCCCCATCCTTTACATAAGTATGGAGAAAAAGATGACACAATTCATGCTTTAATGTTGTTTCAAGTGAAAAAGGCCGGGTCTTCATTTTTGAATTATCAATAATGATTAAATTATTCTTTGAAATTGCCACAGCAACCACAGGACCGGAATGTATCATGCTCTGGAATGAGGCTCTATCTTTTATGAGCCTGATGGTTGGTCTGAATGTGATATCTGATTGAAATCTCTTTTCAATGTCCAGCTTAATCTCCGGATATATCCTGATTACTGTTTCAGCAACCTTTTTCAATGGCTTTTCAAACTGCACCATAACAAATTCGTTTTCAATAGAGCTATTTATATCGGAAGCGATGCATAACGCGGGGATGGTAATAACTATCAATATAAGCAAAAAGAGGGATTTCATAGGCAAGGTTCTGTATAAACGTTTATGACTTAATCCAGTCAGACCTGATCTGCTTTCTGTGCCTGATATATTTTTCAGCAGAAAGGGCAGCCATGCTTCCAAAGGCTGCCGATAAAACCACCTGTCTGACCTCTGAGCATGTAACATCCCCTGCTGCATATACGCCCGGAATGGATGTCTCGGTTGTCCTGTGGGTCATCACACAGGACTTGTCGCTCAATGTGACAGATGAATAAAGAAAGTCTACGACAGGCTGGGTCCCATGAAGATACACAAATACTCCATCTATGGGCATCTCACTTTCTTCTCCGGTCTCCAGGTCCTTGATCCTGATCTTTGTGACATAATCGTCACCTTCAATAGCGGTAAGCCGATTATTTAATATTACTTTAATTTTTTCTGAATCAATGGAAGAAAGATCATCACCGGTCTTAATTGCTTTTGATGGAGCGATCAGATAAACCTTATCCGTAAAGCCGGTCAGCACCTCTGCCTCTTTTACGGCCTCTTCTGAATTGCCTACGACACATACACTGCGGCCTTTATAAAACGCGGCATCGCATATGGCACAGTAGCTTACCCCTTTACCAAGGTACTCCTCTTCTCCGGGTATACCCGGCTTTCTCCCCATTGATCCGGTAGCAATAATTACAGCCTTGCCCTTATAGCTCCGGTCCATCCCCTGCACTTCTTTTATTTCTTCTTCCAGGGTTACCCCTACCACCTGCATCTCAACATATTCAGCCCCGAATTTTATGGCCTGATTCCGAAACAGGTCCAACAGTTCCTTGCCCGATATTGGCTCTATTAGACCGGGATAATTCTCGATTTTACTTGAATAGGCAAGCGCCCCTGCAGTCGGGGACTTGTCGAGGACAATGGTTTTCAGGTTGGCACGTGATGCATACTGGGCAGCGCTTAAGCCTGCAGGGCCGCCGCCGATTATAATTACGTCATAGAGTTCATCATTTTTTTCTTCAGTCATGTTGTACCTCTTTTAATGTGATATTAATTGTAGGGATTATTTTATCAGATCTTGGAGAAATCGTTTATATGTAAGTATTTTTTTCTTATATGCTAATAATGTTAGCAGATGTCATTCCCGCATTCTTTTGAGCGGGAATCCAGAGTCTTTTTAGTAAGGACTGGATTCCGGCTAACTACCTGCCGGAATGACAACGTACTGAATAGCAGTTTTAGACGTAATCAATATATTTTCAATATCTGATTTATTTTATGAGGCTAATTCTGGATAGGTTTACTTATAAAAAAATCTCATACCTTCACATGCAGCATGGGCAGGCCGAGGCGCTGTCGTTTGTTTTCTCCCTGAAAGAGTGCTGTCTTTCTCATGCTCATGTCTCCTCTTGCTCCTTCATGCTGCATCTGCAGTTTTGTGGGAAGGCTTGCGGCATGCTGGACCGTATGTTTGCCGTACTTTGCTGACAGCTCATCAACGGTATGGTAAATTTTTTCCATCTTCTCTATCTTTGCAGGATCATCAAACAGGGACTGCTGCACCCTGTTCTCCGGTTCCAGATTTG
>CAMYJJ010000062.1 GCA_947258735.1 Thermodesulfovibrionia bacterium
ACGAATGAACGTGTGATGCAAAACAGTATTACCCCCGTCATTGATGATTCCTGCCCATCCAGACCTTTTATCACTTTTTGATAAGAACGTAACAGGTGCATCTTTAGTTCCGTCAGCTATTAATGATCCCCTCACTGTTATCTCTGTAAGAAAGGATATGAACTCGGGATCTGTCTTGGTTCCTTCTGATGCTGTGACACG
The DNA here is from genome assembly GCA_947258735.1 of Thermodesulfovibrionia bacterium. Next base: position 202 of record CAMYJJ010000062.1, read on the forward strand.
AATAACAGTACCTGGTGAGATGGTAAGCGTAACGCCCTTTGGTACGAGAATGTTTTCATCAACCGATACCTCACCTGACCAGGTTGTATCAGATTCTATGGTTTTCGCCAAGGCAGGAGAAGGCAGAAAAAGGACCAAAAAGAGGAGATAGATGAATACAGGTTTATTCATGACTCTGGTTTTTTATAGAAAAGAGGGTGACCTGCTGAATGAAAGGAATATCTGCCATTATTGTATTAACTGTCCTTCAATAAAGGATTTTCAAATATTAACCATCATGATATTTTACCATTGGGAGAGTTGTATTAACAATGCAGGGAAGCGGGGAAGCGGGGAAGTGGGGAAGTGGGGAAGTGGGGAAGTGGGGAAGTGGGGAAGCGGGGAAGCGTGAAAGCATGAAAGCATGAAAGCATGAAAGCATGAAAGCTCGAAAGTGAGCTTCCGAACTTCCGCACTTCCGCACTTCCGCACTTCCGAACTTCCGAGCTTCCGCACTTTAATGTTTATGAAAGAAATAATGCGAGTGCCTGTGCTTGTGAGCTTTTGCATCATGGATATGCAGGTGCTCATGTATGAGATTTGCCTTGAGAAGAAGGTCATCATCATTGAGAATCTCCTCCGACCCACCTATCTTTTCAATCATGTGCTCTTCAGAAAGGAGCGCTACCTTTGTCTCGAGTTCGGCCACAAGTGAAAGATCATGCGTTGCTATCACTATTGTTTTGCCCGCCCCACTTAATGCGAGCAGCAGTTCAACAAGGAAACACTGGGTCCTCGGGTCAAGGCCGTTTGTTGGTTCATCAAAAAGAATAACTTCCGGATTTATCGTCAGGACCGACCCTATGGCCACCCTTTTCTTCTCACCGCCGGACAACATATAGGACGGCCTGTCCCTGAGGTCTTCTATTTCCAGCATCTTCAGGACATCATTGGCCCTGTCCATTGCTTCACTCTCCTGTATCTCAAGCTGGAGAGGTCCATAGAGCAGTTCATCCAGCACAGTGGGGCAGAAAAGCTGTATGTCAGAATCCTGGAACACATATCCTACACGTTCCCTGAAAAACTTCAGGAAACTCCTGTTCTTAAGGGTCTGCTCTGATACCTCTTTTCCCCTGAAAAAGACTTTTCCCTCTGACTGATGTACAAGGCCGCTCATGATCTGAAGGAGTGTTGACTTGCCTGTACCATTCGCACCGATAATGGCAAACCGTTCACCCTCTTTCACCTCAAGTGAGATCTTATTGACAGCAGGTATTCTGTCATAGTACTTGTAGCTTATGTTTTCAAGACCTATGATGTTTTCCATAGTACCTCCGCCTCGTCATTCCGGCTTGCCCGGAATCTGCTTCCTTTGTCATCCCTGACTTGGAGACTGTGTCGCATTTCATATAACGTGCATAATGTCATTCTGAATTCATTTCAGAATCTCGTTTTTTTATCATGTTGCAGATCATGAGATCCTGAAACAAGTTCAGGATGACAATTGTGACACAGTCTCTTGATCGGGTATCCTTAATAATAAAATTGGATTCCCGCTCAAAAGTACGCGGGAATGACAAGCGTTTAATTTATATGTAATGTCCATTTTGTTTTTCATCCATTCAGCCTTTTTTCTCAAATCCATAAGAAGAAAATTCCTATAATCAAAAGCATGCCGCCCGTCACAATATCCCGGGTATTAAGTTTACCTGATGGATATAGTTTCACCTCTTCCGAGAACCCTTTGCTTAACATTGCCTTAAAGATCTCCTCAAAGCGAAGCCTTGTCTTTTTAAATATAAATCCCATCCTGCCTGCTGCCCATTTCCGGGCATCTGCATTTTTTACCTGTCTGGCCAGTTTGCTCTTTTTTGCCAGATACATATCTTCCAGCGTTTTTGAAAATATAAATATGTACTTGTATGAGAGAGTGATTACCATCAGAAAACTGTCCGGGACTTTCATGACCTTTAAGGCCTTTATGATTTCCGGAAAAGGTGTTGTGTATAACACGAGAAAGGAAATTGAGAGTGAATTTACTACCCGAATGGTCAGCATGGCAACAACATTAAGCCCTTCCCTGGTAATGCCTATTTCTGCCGGGACATGATACACCCAGAAATTATAATCTCTCGATAGCTGCATCACAGGAAACACGATTTCCCCTTTAACAATTACATTAAAGGCAGAGGGAATTGCTATGAGAAATCCGAAGAGAAATCCAAGAAGAAAAACCTTTTTATAAAAGCTGAATATGTTTAAACGAGAAATCAGAACAAGAGTAAAAATAAACATCCATAGATATACTTCCGGCATTATCTCTTTTTTAAGGCTTACAATCACGACATAGAAAAGGAGAAAAAGCACTTTAATCCGGGCATCAATTCTCTGATAAAATCCATCCATTGAAGCTGTTTCCCATTGTATATAGCCGGACTTTATTACGTCTGCCACCTGGTTAATACCTTTTTCAATGAATGACATCTTTACTTTTCCCCTGCCCTCTTCAAATGACCGGGAAGCAGGTTTATCTAAAAGAAACGCGGGTATCTTACCTGCCATTTTTCATTACCACTTTTGAGATTAGATAAATCACAAAAGAAACTGCAAGGATTCCTATGAGTCCTGATCCAATATATGAAATGATCTTTACTGACATTGAGCTTCCTCCGCCGCCGAGATTGTAATCAGGGACGGGCGCTTTCCAGAATTCGGCATATTTTCTCAACCCCTCCGGGACATACCCAAGGATGTTTTCAAGAGCTTCTGTTCCCCACTCACCCCAGGCATCACCTGAATTAAAAAGTTCGGGCAGAATAATACCGAGCGGTGAGACCAGCGCCATGATCAGCAGTCCGATCCATAGCTTTTTCTGTGTCCTGGTCATATTACTTATCACCTCCCTGCACGGCATATATAAGCTCCGGTTCGTTCTTTATAAAATATTTAAACAGGAGAACGGTCACAACACCTTCAACAAAGCTGAACAGCAGCAGGTGTTCCAGCGCCATAACAGGCAGGGCTATTGATAGGGGATAAGGCGAGTACAGGGGCTGACCATCAGGAGACTGTGCAATGAGAGGCTGTATACCAAGCTGGATTGCGACCATTATTGCTGAAACGGTTAGACTGACATATCCGGATAGGAAAGCCGCAAGAGAAAGCTTTTTCAGCTCCGTGGATTTTCCCTTGACCAGGTTAAATACCCAGTATGCCACGAAAGGCATTACTACCGCTATATTGAAACAGTTCGCACCAATGGCTGTGATACCGCCGTCACCGAACATTAAGGCCTGAATGATCAGGACAACAGAAACAGCGATAACCGCTGTCCACGGCCCCAGAAGGACGGCAATAATTCCTGCCCCTACTGCGTGGCCTGTTGTTCCCCCGGGAATGGGAATGTTAAACATCATAATGAGAAAGGAGAAGACAGCAGCCATTGCAAAATATGGAACCTGTTTTGTTGAGATTTCCTTTTTTATTTTCTTCAGTGCAACTGACCAGCAGATCAGAGATGCCCCGAATAACGGCACATATGTTTGCGGGCTTAAATATCCGTCAGGTATATGCATTTTTTATCCTATTCTCAGTTCCTCTTAAAAGTGCAGAAGCGCGAAAGTGAGAAAGCGCGAAAGTGAGAAAGCGCGAAAGTGAGAAAGTGAGGATGACAACGTCCTGACTTACATACTTCCGGGCTTACGCTCTTTGCAATGTACGAACTTACCAACTTATGCGCTTCCTCTGCTTTATTTCAAACGTTTACCTGTTGTAGTTGCTGTCAACTTTCCGTGCTTCACCCCTTTAGTGCCAATCAGCCTGTCCGCAACAACCCTTATGTCTTCTGACTTACCTTTTACAATAATTACTTCAAGGCAGTTATGTCCGTCTAGGTGGATATGCGTCGTTGATATAACAAGCTGGTGATAGTGATGCTGGATATCATTCAGATTGTCATTTAACTCCCTGGTGTCATGGGAGTAAACCAGGGTGATTGTTCCGACTGTTTCGGTATTGTCAGATTTCCACTCCTCTGTGACAAGGCTGTCCCTTATAAGGTCCCTGATCGCCTCACTGCGGCTTGCGTAACCCTTCTTCTTAATGAGTCTGTCAAACCTTTTAAGCAAAGGGCTTTCAAGTGATATGCCGAATCTTGTAACTGACATCGTGTTACTTATTATAAATTAGTAACACTGATTTAGGCAAGTGCGAAAGTGGGGAAGCGTAAAAGTGGGGAAGCGTAAAAGTGGGGAAGCGTAAAAGTGGGGAAGCGTAAAAGTGAGGAAGCGTGGAAGTGGGCAAGTGCGGAAGTGGGCAAGTGCGGAAGTGGGAAAGCGTGGAAGTGAGGACGGCAACTTACGACCTTACGTTCTTACGAACTTTCTCACTTACGAGCTTACGAACTTACAAACTCCTCCCTAACTGATTTAATATCAATTACAGGAGTGCCGTCTATAACCTCCAGAGGGGAGACCCTGATTCGTCCGGAAGCAGCAAACTCCCGTATCTCCACCCTATGCAACCCTATCGGATTAGGCCTGTGAGGTGAACGCATTGCAAAAACTCCCTTTGCAGGTCTTTCCTTGTCTGCCCTCGGGTGAATCTTAAGTTCATCGCGTCTGGCAAGATGCAGCCAGGTCAGAACGATAATCTCCTGACCAGCTTCCAGGTCATCAAGTCCTTTGATAAAATCAGGGCAAATCTCGATCCAAGCATCAGGCGCGCCTTCCTGCCCCTGTTTCGGGCATTCTTCAAGGGATTTGAGTTTTGAGCGGACAACGCCGATTGGTTTGAGGGTTATTTGGTTGTTATTCATGAAGTTCCTTTAAGCGCTTGATATCCTGCTGCATATACGGGAAGCCAGTTTTCTGTCATACCCCAACAAGATCGGGTTATCTGCGATTTTCTTCATTTCAAATCAGAGAGTTGAACTAACTGACTTAAGAAAGCGTGACAGGGAGGAAAACAACGTACTGGTTTATGCGCTTACTCTCTTACGCACTTATTGAGGCACTCCCATGGTACTGACAGTAATGTCTATCCCGTTTTTCACTTCTCCTGTTTTAATGTCAAGCGCCTTGCCTTTTGCATACACACCCATAATCTGGTCAGCAGAAGGAGGTCCTCCGCCATAATGCGCCCTTGCTCTTAAATAATACTTGCCGCCACTGGCTACTCTGAGCATGTATTTCCCCTCCTTACCCGTTCTTTCTGATACATACATCGGTCTACCGAACATGGTAGCGGTGGGAAACGCAAAGACAAGCATGCCATGAACTGCTTTTCCCTTTGTATCAACAATTGCACCCTGAATTGATGTAATTCCTTTTTTAACGAGTTTCTTAGAGCTGAAAGGGGCTGCCTCTTCGCCGAGACCCATATCAAGATTTTTAAACTGACTTACTTCATGCAGTTTTGGATTCCCTCCGGCATCAGAACTGATAAAAAAATAGTCTCCATCTTTAGGAGGACCGAGCATCTCGCCTGAGAATTTCTGACTTGCTCCCATATAATAGTTGCCTTCTGGGAGCTCAGCTTCGAAACTTCCATCATTGTCAATATTAAATGAATGAGTAGGGACCCGCCAGTATTTGGTTGCAGAAGGTGGTGGACCTGACTGCTCACTGAAGAAAAAGACCATCCCACCTGTCATCGGGCCTTTTCCCTTCACAGCAAGCTTGCCGGTGACGGTGCCTGTACTAACAGCATACCTATTGTCCAGGGCATAAGCACTACTGCACAGAATAATGCTCAATATGATGCCCGACCAGAATGAAAGCCGCCTTTTCATAGCTAATCTCCTCATTTTTTAACATTTCATATTCCATTAATTATTCAAACCGAGACATTAGTTCTGCTTAAACAGGTCTGACAGTCTTGGTGTAAAGTCGAACTCATCGAACCGCCACGTTCCATCAACCTTGAGGAAGTAAAATGACCATACAATGGCCTGCTTCTCGGCTATTTCCAAATACTGCAGTCCCAGCACAAAGTCTTTTATCTTTTTCTCATGGACAAACTCATAGCTCTTTGCAGGACCATACTGCATCGCATATTTCCGCCTTATCTGCATAGTTTCATCTGTATTAGAATTAAAATCAATATTATTCATGTTTACATAGGGCCTCAATATCTGAAATGCTGCCTCAAGTTTCCCATTGCCAACCTGCTCCATTACTTTATCAGTAAACTGCTTTACTGCCGCCTCATCCTTTAACGTTTCTGCTGCAGTCGCGTACGAACTGAACATGAAAATTAATACTATAATGATCGATCTTAATATCATATAAAACACCCTCCTCCATAATTACTGTCCATGGAATCTATTTATAACTGACTCTTGGGCACCCTCTGAGGTGATGGGCCTCTTCCACGAAACACAACAACCTGAAAATCAATTCCCTTTAATATTTCACAGTCCTTAATCGGCACCGGTTTCGGAACACCTTCCCCATAATAGCCCACAATTTGTCCGGGTTCGGGCGGGCCGGCAGCAAAGCTGTTTCTGACTCTCAAATAGTAGGTTCCTTCAATTAAAGGAAGAACATATTTTCCATCCTTGTCTGACTTGCTGGACACAAAGAGAGGCTTTCTCCCAATAATGGGTTCTGTAAAGGCAACAACGACCGCCCCTTCAACAGGCATCCAGTCTGTGCTGACTATTACTCCTTCGAGGGCAGTTGTAATACGGTGATGTGATATTTCCTCTTCCGAAATTTGAAATGCTTCTGCCTGTGTCCCTATGTCAAGCTTATCGTCCGCTTTTATTTTATGTAACTTTGGTCTGCCTTTTTCATCAAGACTCCTGAAAACATAATCTCCCTCTTGCGGAGGCCCAAGTTTATCACCTGACATGCGCTTGATGGCGCCAATATAATAATAACCCTCAGGAATTTCGATTGAAAATGAACCATCGGCACCAAGAGTACGGGATATATCAGGTGTTCTTTCATACTTCTCTGGATTGGGTGGCGGACCGGACAAGATATCATAAAACATGATCTGCCCCCAGGAAAGTGCAACCCCTTCTGTGTCCTTGACCATTATCCTGCCGGTAACAGTCCCCTTCTGAATCTTCGGCTCAGTTTCCTTTGCCGTTTCTTCAGCAAAAGAACTGCTGGCGATCAGGCAAATGCTTAAAACAGCAACACAGGAAAGCACATGTTTTAATCGAATGAACATCTCGGATATCCTCCTGTTTTTATGAATATAAATAGTTCGTTCTCAATAAAATCGATTATAAGTAATACAAGTTAAAATATCAATGAGCAAGCTGGGAAGCGCGGAAGCATCTAAGATCATACGTGTATACGTATAATAATAAGGAAGTAAGGACTAGCAATAATTCACTTCCAAACTTCCTCACTTGAGATCTTCCGAGCTTTCGCGCTTACTTCTTTGGATAATCAACAAACATCTTCTTCACCGCCGGATTGTCCTTCAGCACAGCATGCAGTTCCATTAAATTATTTTTCTCACTGTAATCAAGAGCCGCATAAATGGCATTCGCAGCTCTTGTATTAACAACCTCTGCATAGGGGTTTATTTCAAGGCTGCTTACAGCCGCATTTAAAGCTTGTACTGCCTCTTCACTGTTACCTGATAACAGATATGTCTCAAATATCAGGAAGTTTGTGGGGAATGAACCGTTCATCTGAACATCTTTCCTGTAATAACGTAATGCCTCATCAGTTTTTCCCATATCACGCAGGCAGTGTGCATAATAATAAAGGCCGTTGATTATCCCCGGATCACTGGAATATCCTTCCATGAAAAACCGTTCAGCCTCCTGACACTGTTTTTTTGTGAAATACAACGAACCCAGGTATGAAAGTCCGGTGCAATAGAGCCTGTCAGCTTCACAGCTCGATTTTGCTGCGTTAAATGCCTTTTCAGTTTCTCCCTTCAGCATATGGGCATATGCCTTGTATAGCAGCAGTGAAGCTTCATGATCTGCTGTCGGATATTCCTCTATCAATCTGAGCATTTTTTCATGCTGTACTGACCGGTACTCATCATCTAGCTTCTGCAGTTGTACGAGCAGATCCGAAGGCGGTTCATTGAGAACGGAAGGCCGGGACAAAACATTGGCCAGTTCATCACCGATCCAGCGGAGGTGAGGGGAAATATATTCCCCATTCACTGAGTAGCTCACTACCGCTTTCTGAATATGATAATTTCTGTTAAAAAGTGATGAAAACAGGATGTCCAGGGCCTTAAGATAGTTGATCCTGTATTGTGTGGAAAAAACAGGAAAGAAGTCAGTATCAATACTCATGACGACATGATGAGAAAGAACAGGAAGTGATTCTATATCACATACTGTGAGAGGGATACCCTGATAGAATCCTGAAAACCTGTTGTCCTGCAGTGTATAAGTCTGAATATCTTCATCACTGAACATGGCATCTTTTAAAAATCGGCGGAGAAGTTCTTCGGCATTGCTCTGAGAAAAGTAAGGGTAAGGGATAACCCAGAAAATTTCTTTAAACATGCCGAGACGCGCGCCTGCATAGATCCAGTTTCCTACATGGTAGAGACCGTGGTCGGCAACAGAGTCAGCTTCTGCAAATTCTTTCCAGTCTTGCTGTTTATATAGCTTCTGAAGTTCAGTGATCTTTTCCTCGGGTATGACCCGGATGTCATCGTGGGTGTCGATATTGATCACTACGGCATCACGTAACCCCTGCTCAGCCCATCGGGCCAACGCCTGTCCATGGTCTTCAACATTTAGAAGGTCAGGGATGGGATCTTTGCCAAGGACAGGTAATGGTTTTGGTGGTGCTCCAGGTATTTGCTCCTCGCAGCCCGTTAAATTCGGGAGTGTGATTAACAGTAGAATGATAAAAATTAAATATGGATATGTAATGGTATTCATGTCTGTTTATATGATAGCAGGTTTATTTCATTTGTATGGGCGAGGCGGTGCCTCACCCTTGTCCTTGCTGGCCATCAAACATTGGTAACAATCATCGGTGGGGATATGTCCAAAACAGGGCGACCCACCGGGTCGCCCCTACAATCGTCAACCTGATAATTCATTAAAAAATATAGAGGTGAGTCCTGGTACCAGAACTCACCTCATTCTTTACCTGGGTGCATTAACAGGGATGCACACTTGTTGTACCAACTACTTTCGGTTTTACGTAGGTCAACTTTTTCATCCTACACCTCCTTCCAGGTTGTTAAAAGTCAATTTTCAAAATATGACATACCCGTTCTCTGGGTGTCAATCTATTCTATGGCAAGGGACACGTCCTAATGGACATGTCCCCGTTCGTTAAATTACCACTGCGTTACGTTATTCCAGTGCTGGTCGGTCCATGTACCTGTCTGAGTATCGTGACAGGTCGGGTATGCCGGATATACGTTGTTTTGAGTACCCGGGCTGCCCCAGAGATAGGCGCCACCGCTGTCTTTACCCCACGGATCAGGCTCTTCACCGTAGCCGCCACCACCCATCGGGCCTCTTCCGCGGCCTCCTCCTTTAGTGTCGGTGGGAGGATCACCACCCTCTGTAATTGCTGCGCTGCTCCAGCTTCCTCCTGAGACCACCTGACCTCTGTGATTTTCATCCAGACAGTTGGTGATCGCCAGTCTTGGCAGACATGAGCTGTGCGGTGTATGACACTTCGAACATGAATATCCGTGCATCTTGTTATTGGCATTGTTACCGCTACCAGATGCCCATCCAAGCACTGAATCATGTATCCTGTCGTATGTACCCCACGTGTTGTCCGTGTCCGGGTCGATCTGACTCTTGTCATGACAGCTCAGACACAGTCCTCCGAATTCTGTTGCAGCCTGCATGATCCTGTCGCCGCTTCCGGATGCTCCTACATCATAACGGGTAAAAGTATGACGCTGAGAGTTCGTCGCTGTCCTGAAGGTATTCTGGTCTATGTTATAGGTGGGCGGGCTTCCAATGTACACTGGATCCTCTCTTCTGCCTCCGCCTCTGACCTCGTTCGTTATTGTCGGTGCTGTATCCTCCTTGTACGGAGAAGTCAGCCACGTACCCTTTAGCATCGGCACCGAGTACTGCTGGTTCGCTCCAAGACTCGGGCTTACTCCATGCGGGTCGTGGCACGCTGAGCAGAGACCGTCGACTGTATCGGCCGGCGTTGAAGCCAACGGTGATGATGCTCCGAAATGGCCTCCGAGTACTCCGATGGCGTCCTTGAACGGGTACCTGATCTGAGGTCCGGCTGAATTTATGCCTGGTCCGCCTTCCCAGCCTATTTTCTCCCAGTAACTGATGATCATGTCAGTGGCTCCAAAGGTGCTGTAGCCCCATGGGATAGTTGCATCAGCATTTGGCGTCATGTGACAGTCAAAACAGAGTCCTGATCCTGAACTGTGCGCTACAAAGGTCGATGAACCTGCAAAATCTGCAGGCTTGTATGTTGCCGCAGAACCGCCCAATCCGGCTGTCACGTCTTTTAACAGTCCGCCATTGGCTGTTGCGCTCGTGTAGTACGTGGTCGTACCGCTTGCTGTTGATCCATGTGCGTTGTGACAGTCTATACACAGTATGTTTCCGCTTCCTGTTCTGTTCGGTATCGTACCGTCTACTCCGGTGCTTGTACTGAAGCCCTGTACATTGCTGCCTGCATTACCATGGGCTGAGTAAGCTTTCTGTATATTCTTCTGCGCTGCATTGGCTTCTCCTGTGTATTTACCCCATGTCGTTGTACCTGCCTGCGAGTATCTCTCATCAATGCTCAGTCCGTCCCATGCATAGGTTATTGGGGTATTGCCGTCACCAAATGGCTGAGCTGCAGCACTGTCCGCATCATGACAGCCCAGACAGACCTGGTTGATCTTCTCAAGTTCTGTCCTTGTACTACCGCCGCTGCCTGCAGTAACTGCAAGGTTATCCAGCAGTAAGTCGTTCTGATAATCATTACCCGTACTGCTTACTACAAACCTGATCCGCAACTTAAAGTCAGCGTTGCTGTAACTGCTCAGGTCATACGGCCCTGCTGTTTGCCAGCTCGTACCCTGAGTGCCACTGGCTATGGTGCCGCCTGTTACATCAAGGTCCCATCCGCTGCCGTTGTATGCATCAAGATGCAGACTTCCATTTCCACCTATCTGCATGTTGTAATCAAAACTGAAGTTAAATGCATAGGTGCCTGCATCCAGTGTGTTGCTCTCCAGATAGTGGCTGCTGCCAAGCGCTATTCCGTCTCCACAGGTGGATGTACCTGCCCCAGAGGATTCGATAAATATAAACGGCACCGGATTACCCGGGTTAGTACCGGTATTGCTTGAATCCGTGGCCTGTGTTCCATAACACCAGGCGTTTTTGCCGTCTTAACCGCTTACCGCTGTCCAGTTCGTTGCTCCCGGATTGCTCGTTACTTTCGTCTCATGCGTCACTCCATTAAACTCATCAAGCTGGTTAAACGGTGGTGATCCGCCTCCTGAACCGCCTGCAGTGTATTCAACGGCCGTTGTTCCCGGACTGTATGATGTCGGTCTCACGCTGCCTCCGTAAATAACCAGATTCACTTCAGATCCGGGAGCATTCCATCCGCCGTGATAGGTATTGTTGATGCTGCCGTCGCTGTTTGCTTCCCAGTGGCACTGGTAGCAGTGCTGGTTTGTCAGCTGAACGCCCTGAATGTGATGGGAATTCCCGTTTAGCAGCTGGTCTGCTACCGCAACTCTGTTCCCCTGAGGCTCTGCGTGGCAAATTATACACTCACCTGACGGTTCGAAACTTTCTAGATGCTCATGGCATATTGTACAGTCCACTCCGTTATTGTGGTCCTGTCCGCCCGGTGCCGTGCCGTCACTCTGATGATGGTTTGTTGCACTGTGGCACGTCTCACAGATATTCTCATTGTAGGGAGCTCCGTCTGCAAAGGATCCCGGACCGGTGAATGCGGTAAACATTATTGTGCTGCCAGGTACGATGCTGCTGGCTATCTGTGTGCGCACCAGTTTCAGGTTTGTTGAGCCGAACATCGGATCATGACACTCTACACAGTCCTTGCCCTGGTGGGTTGCCACATCAGGCGCTGTCGGGTAGTTCGGCTTCTCTGCTCCGCCTGCTGTATGACAGTTTGCACAGGCCGTGTTCGGTACCGGGTCTGAGAAGTTCGGCCCTACATGGCAGATGAAACAGTCTGATATGACATCATGCGGTGGTTCAGGTACGCCGCCGGTCGGGAGAAAACTGTCAAGATGAGGATGACATTCTGTTGTACAGTTTGTCTCGTTATTGTGGTCCTGTCCGCCCGGTGCTGTGCCGTCACTCTGGTGATGGTTTGTTGCACTATGGCACGTCTCACAGATGTTCTCATTATAGGGAGGTCCATCTGCGAATGATCCCGGACCACTCAATGCTGTAAATACTATTGTGCTTCCGGGAATGATACTGCTGGCTATCTGTGTGCGTATCACTTTCTGGTTTGTTGAGCCGAACATCGGATCATGACACTCTACA
>CAMYJJ010000063.1 GCA_947258735.1 Thermodesulfovibrionia bacterium
GATTTTTTTAAATACAGCCTGGGCTCTCTCTGAAAGCTCTTCCATATCAGCCAGCACAGCACTGCGGACCCGTTTTTTGCTTTTTTCATATTTAATAAGGACTTTAAGTTCGCTAAGGGAGTCACCATAGGCAGAAATCTCATCGTTAAAGTCTTGTGCCACTTCAACCATGGTCTCCAGCCTGAAGAGAGTAGAATCCAGAATATAATTTGTTTTTTCGTCCTGCTCCATGTCCTGATTGTCTTCGTTTTCAACAAGTTCTTTCTCAATCCTCTTTGTTAAAGACAGGGGTTTGATAATCTCTCCGATAATTTCCTTGCCCTCGATAAGTTTTTTTGCGAGTTCAACTTCTTCACTCTTCGTAAGGATCGATATGTCTCCCATGGAGTGGAAATAGGCCTGAACCAGGTCCTCTGTTTTCTCATACTCAGGTGCGGCAACTTCTTCTTTTGGGGCTGATTCATCACTATCAACTATTTTTACTCCCATGTCACTGAGCAGGTCCATCAGCTCTTCTATCTCATCAGGAGTGAAAAATTCAGACGGCAGGGCATCGTTAATCTCATCATAGGTAAGTGTCCCCCGTTTTTTGCCTATTTCGATTAATTCATCGAATACATCTTTTTCTTTCATATAATTGATCCTCCGGGCATATAACTTTTAAGTATAACATAATTAATACATGAACTCAATAACTTGAAAGAGAGTCGTCCATTTTTATAGAAAACATAAAATTATGATTAGAATCAGGCTATTAACCCGCTACATGTAACATTATGAGATGAAAAGAGACAGGGATTCTCTGGTGTGTTCGTAGACGAAAAAAATATCCGGAGACCTATGTGAGAAAAAACGTGACCAGCTTTTTGTATGTCTGCATCAGATGTTCAGGCATTACCCTGGTCTCTGCAATAATCGGCATGCTGTCGGTATCACCTGTCCAGCGCGGTACTACATGTATATGCATATGAGATTCCATTCCTGCGCCGGCTACCTTGCCGAAGTTCAGACCCATATTAAAGCCGTCAGGGTTCAGAACCTGCTTGAGAATTCCGGTAGACCGTTCCACATTTTTGATCAGATCAAAAAGCACATCATCACCAAGACCATCAAAAGAAGAAGTGTGGAAATAGGGGACGACCATCAGGTGACCGCTATTGTAGGGGTATTTGTTTAACAGGACAAAGCATTTTTTCGACCGGTGAAGGATAAGGTTTTTTTTGTCTCTTGAAGCAGTGGCCCTGTTCTTTTCTTTTTTTGAAATATCACAGAACAGGCATGAATCATGTTTATTATCATCAAGAATATACTCCATCCTCCAGGGGGCCCATAACCTCTTCATACCTTCTCCTTCTCAGTCTTTCAGTTTTTCCAGGACTTTCTGCGCGTCATCCCAGACAAGCCATTTGTCCCTCGGGTTTCTCAACAGGTAAGCAGGATGAAACGTCGGCATGAGAGGGATATCATGAAAGCTGAAAAAACTCCCCCTCATCTTTCCAATGGGCATTTTCATGCCAAGGATGGACTGCGCTGAAACCCTGCCAAGACTCATAATCACTCCGGGATGGATGATCTCAGCCTGGCGTTCCACAAAGGGTTTGCATGTGGCTATTTCGTCCTCTTCAGGGTCCCTGTTAAACGGTGGTCTGCACTTAACAATATTTGCAATGTATACGTCCTCGCGTTTCATGCCCATTTTTTCAATAAGCCGGGTCAGAAGTTTACCGGCCTCTCCCACAAAAGGACGGGCCTGCATGTCCTCGTCCCTGCCGGGCCCTTCTCCAATAAACATGAGCCTGGCGTTTGCAGACCCTTCGCCAAAGACCACGTTTTTTCTCTCCTTATGGAGCTTGCATCTTGTGCAGTCCCCTATCTCTTCCCTGAGCTGCTTAAGGGCCCTTTCGTTGTCGATGGAAGGCCTGTATGGTGAGTCTTCTGTTATGACAGCAGGGGTGTCAGAACCTGCATACACGGGTTTACTTTTCAAAAGGTCAATAATGTTATCCTGCTTGATGGGAATATATTTAAATCCAAGCTCTTCATACACCGCGAACGCCTTTAACAGTTCCTTTGTCATTTCTCTTTTATCCATAGGTATCTGTTCCGGTTTCACTCTCCCCATTTGAGTTTTGTACGCAGCAGTTTAAAGTAATCCCTGTCCTGCAGTGTCAGAAATTTCGTCTTGTAGTCGGCTTTTCTGATGCGTACCCTGTCTTTGACCATCAGGGGAAAGCCCTCCTGACCGTCAAGGGTCATGTATATATCGTTTCCATTCTTGACATGCATATCAATAACAAACGTATCAGGCAAAACGATAGGCCTGCTGGTGAGTGTATGAGGACATATGGGTGTCATCAGGAATGTCTCAAGGGTCGGATAGAGAATAGGCCCGCCCGCAGAAAGTGAATGACCGGTGGACCCGGTAGGGGTGGAGGTAATAAGGCCGTCCAGTCTGAATGTTGTCACATACTGTTTATCAATTAATACGTCTATTTCAAACATTCTGGACAATGCGCTTTTATTTAATACAACATCATTCAGTGCGTTATGCTGTATTATTCTTTTCCTGCTCCGGTACACGTCTGCGAGGAGCATAATCCTTTCTTCAAAGCAGCACTCCTCAGACACGATCATTTTAATATTTTTACGAACTTCATCTCTCCTGAGTTCGGTGATAAATCCAAGCCCTCCCATATTTATCCCCAGGATAGGAATTCCCCGGTCACCGACATCCCTTGCCGCACTCAGGACCGTACCATCTCCACCGAATACGATAATAATGTCTGATAATGCTGGGATCTCTTTTCGCAGATAGCCTTTCATTTTGAGAGATGACGCTGTTTCCTTTTCGATATAAAATGTATAGTCTTTATTACTGAGCCATTTCATCAGGTCTTTAACAGCCTTTATAATTTTTGGCTCATCTCTTTTTGTAATAATACCAATCCGTTTCATAATTCCAAACCTTCCAGTTCTATATCCCGGATATTGTCTCCTGCATGGGTCATCCTCACTTTGATGCTGTAGTCCGGGATTTCATCATATGCGTTTTCAGCCCATTCCACTACAGATATACCATCAGAACGAAAATATTCATGCAGTCCCAACTCAGGGGCTTCTCCGTGCATGATCCTGTACAGGTCAATATGATAAAAGGGAATGTCACCATGATGCTCTGCGATGATGGTAAAGCTGGCACTGGTTATGTCATGTTCCTTTATACCGAAAGAAGAGGCGATACCTTTTGTTATGGTGGTTTTGCCTGCTCCCAGTTCTCCATACAGGCAGACAACATCTCCGGGTTTCAGCTTCTGTCCTACCCTGCGGCCGAGACGTATCGTTTCACTTTCATTTTTGCTCCGAAGTGTCATCCTGTCATGGACCTGACCACATCGGCCTTGCCGACGATACCAACAACTTCATTGTCTTTTACAACAGGTAACAGGTGAATATGCTTTTCAGCCATTATCGTGGCGATCTCTTCAAGGCTCGTGTCTTCTGAAATTGAAAGGACCTTTTTAGTGCATATCTCACCGACCGTAGTTGCCACCATTTTCTTTATCTCATCTTCAACCTTTCCTGAATCAAGGAGAAAGTAGGCGTCAAAGAGACGGACTATGGTTGGAATATGAAAGCGTTTGTTCTTTTTTATGAGGTCATTTTCCGTTACAATGCCGATTAACTGATTATCATCATCAATGACCGGTACGCCGCTGATTTTGTGGTCTATAAGCAGTCGTGCAAGTTCTTCAATCGTTGTGTCATTTTTTGCAGTAATTACGTCCTTTGTCATTATGTCTGTGGCTTTAAGCATTTGACCTCCATAATCATTATGATATATTTCGATATATTACCACATTCCGATAAATGCACCCTGTCGTCCTCTCGTTTCACGAGCATACCGGTAAGAATAATAAGTATCAGGGTTACAGAATGTACAGTCTTCGGATTTCCAGATATTATAGTCAGGCACTCCTGCGTTAAATGCCTGTATCCTGTTTGCTTCTGCAAGGTCCAACATATATTTATCTCCCTTTGGATCAATATAGTTTCCCTGTCCTGTTCTTATTTTCACGGCATCCTTAACGCGCGCATCAACTTCATAACTGCATTTTTTTATGCTCGGCCCTATAGCGACCAGAATATCGACAGGCAGCGAGTTGAACCTTTCTATCATGAGCAATAATGTCTTTTCAAGAATCCCTCCTGCTGTTCCTTTCCAGCCTGCATGGACAGCAGCAATGATTTTTCTGTTCTGGTCATACACAAGAACCGGCACACAGTCTGCAACGACAACTCCGATGAATACATCCGTTCTGTCCGTAATCACCGCATCAGCAGTTTCCGGATGCATATCCGACTCAAGAACATGAATATGGTTTGTATGTTTCTGTATGGGAAGATAGACACTGTCATCTGCCAGTCCATATTCCTCATAAAGGGCCTCTCTTATGCTGATATGATGCTCAGAGAAATGTCTTGTAGTGAAAAAGGCCCTGATGCCAGTTGTGCGTATGTTGGGTGTGTGGATAATGGATTTCATTTAAAGCTCAGTAATGCTATGCAGGGGCAAAGGCACAAAGTTTATAACAACTAAAGATGGAGAATATATTCGTCTTTTCTTCACTTTGTCCCTATGTGCCTTTGTGCCTCAGTAATAATATTTTCTATATAATTAGCATGAAATAATGGACCTGAATACCCGGGGAAGTTCCTTGATAATATCAGACGCGACCATGGACCGCTCGCCTTTTCTTTCCGCAGCCATATCGCCCGCACATCCGTGCATGTACACGCCAAGTGAGGATGCATCCTGTGGGGATAAGCCCTGGGCAAGAAATGACGCGATCATGCCTGACAGTACATCACCTGTTCCGGCTGTTGCCATTCCGGGATTGCCTGATGAATTGATACATGCCTCACCTTCAGGTGTTGCCGTTACCGTAGGGACCCCTTTTAATACAAGATATGTTTTTGTTTTTTTTGCAAATGATAAGGCCCTGTTAATTCTGTCAGGGTCTTCGCTGCCTTTACCTTTAACATGTCCCTCAAGTCTGGACATCTCTCCGGGATGAGGAGTGAGAATCACAGGGGCTTTGCACTTTTTCAGGACTCCCGTATTACCGGACAAGGCATTCAGGCCGTCAGCATCAATCACAACAGGCACATGTGAACGCGATACTACTTCAGTTACGAGTTTCTTAATATCATCATCTACGGAAAGTCCGGGACCTAAAACCATTGCATCTGCCCGTGCCTTTAGAAATTTCATGATAGAATCTGCAGCCTTATAAGAGATGGTCCCGTTTCCCTTATCCTCAAGAGGCAGGATCATTTCTTCTGTTACCCGGGACTGCAATGAGTTAACAACTGTTTCAGCTGTTCCGATGGTCACCAGTCCGGCGCCGGTTTTTAAACATGCCCTTGCCGCCATAAGCGCTGCGCCTGTTTTTCCTCTTGACCCTGCTATTACAAAAACATGTCCAAACGTGCCTTTATGAGAAGACGCTGGTCTGGCTGGAAGTAATGAGCGTGCATCATCCGGGCGGAGAAGATTGGCCCTGATCTTATCGGCGCTGAGAAGAGATTCCGGAAACCCGATATCTTCGATACATAACTTCCCGGTATGTTCAGCTCCCGGATAGATCAGGTGCCCCCTTTTGGGCAGACCAAATGTCACGGTCACATCCGCTTTCACTGCCGTACCCATCACTTGTCCGGTATCTGAAGAGATTCCTGATGGTATATCAACGGCGACAACAGGGCAGGACAGCCAGTTTGCTTTTTTAATCATGTCAGAGATGGGGGCTTTAACATTCTGTTTGAGACCGGTCCCAAGCAGGGCATCTATTATAAGGTAATGCCCGGATAAACGTGTACGCTGGAATTTCTGTACAGAAAATACAGGGACCATGAACTTCTTTGCGATATCATAATTGGTCTTTGCATCACCTTTCAGCCTGGCTGGTGAAGATGTTAAGTAGACTTCAACCTTCCTGCCCTGATTATGCAGTTCCCTGGCTATGACAAAACCGTCTCCACCGTTATTCCCGCCCCCGCATAAGACGGCTATTTTTTTATGAGGGTAAAGATTATTAATCTGATCAACGACAGAGAGTCCTGCCCTTTCCATCAGCACAATACCGGCAATCCCGAAACTGTTAATAGTTTTCCGGTCGATATCCTGTATTTCCTTTGCTGTTGCTACTTTTAACATGGATGTCTCTGTTCCGTTTCAGACCAGTATAAAATACAGGATGTTAATTATCAATTGTAGATCGATTATTTTTCTTCTCTGTTTGCATAAGTATCTTTCTCCCCCTCTGTAAAAGGGGATCAAGGGGGATTTTACGGAAGGATGTATCAAATAATCTCCCCTGACCCTAGCTACCGGCAGGCAGGCCCTCTTTGCCAAAGAGGGGGGTCGGAAGATCATTTTTCGTTCTTCTTTATGAAATTCGATGAAGTTTGATCTGTTTATGAGTGTCCGGACTGACATAATAATAAGCCTGTCACTTCTGCTCGTCAGGAGTCTGAAGTTAGCTGATTCCGGACAAGCCGGAATGACATGGTATGTGGCGAGATCTTTTTTGCAGATAAGAGAATCATTATGCCCTATCCATAAACTCTATATTGATATGCCTTGACTGGCATATATCTAAGTCATATAATAAAGGCATATGGAGGTGCATATATGCGAACAACTTTTAACATAGCGGACAGCCTTTTGAAAGAGCTTGAACACCTGTCAGAAGGAAAAACAAAGACACAGATATTTACTGAAGCTATCGAAGACTATATTGCGAAGAAGAGAAGAGAAAGACTTTTATCCTTAAAGGGAAAAATAGACATCGATTATGACTGGAGAGCTGAGGAGGAAAAAGAAATTGCTGCTGTAAAGGAAAAGGGGGCAAAATATGTCAAAGGGCGTTCTCGTTGATACCTGTATCTGGATTGATTTTTTCCGCGGCAGCGGCTCAGCCCCGGAAAGAGTTCAGGAGCATGTTGAAAAAGGTGTTGCCTGTACGTCAGGCATGATACTGTATGAGTTGTTTCAGGGAGTAAGAAGCGAACGTGAACGTCTGATACTGAAAGATGTCTTTAAAGGCATTTCCTATATCGAAATGATTCCGCAAACCTGGTTGAATGCAGCGGCGCTGTCAAAAAAAATAACGGCAAAAGGCATAACATTACCGCCCTCTGATATTCTGATAGGACAGCTTGCAATAGATCATAATCTATCGATCATGACAGCAGATGACCACTTTAAAAAAATACCGGGGCTTCAGATTGCAAAAAAATAATCGCCCATGGATGGTCTCAGGGCTCCATTTTTCAGGAGAAATCTGATATCTGTCAGGGAGTACGAAACGCCGCATCGTCCTCAGCAACGATCAGAAACTCCAGCAACAGCGGTAAGACCGACAGTGTTTATAACGATACCTCAAAGGAGGTTCCACCATGCTTGAGGGACCGGTCCGGGGCATAGGCTTCAGCTGCGCAGGTGCCTATGATGAGACGTTCACAACACTGGATTGCAGCTGTTTGTAAACAAAATGAGCGCAGCCGGACAGCGGATAACGGGATAATCTCTTCAAATCCAATCTCCGGAATTAGTCTTTGACCGGTGAAGGAAAGCGTGACTACTCCCTTCACCGGTTATTGTTAATCCTTCTTTTGAAAAATTGCCAGTAACTCAGTCTGAATTGAAAACATTTGAATAAATACAATGTTTGAACTACAATGTAGTTAATCAATATTCTTACTGATATTTGATTCTTTTTATGGTCTCAATTGAAGGTTTTTATGGATCTTCATGGCGAAGAAACAGGACAGGTTAGAGCTGGAATAATTGAGAAGCGTATGCCATGATATCAGGAGAATCTGACGGGCAAGGGGAATATATTTTTAATACCGTTAAAGACAGGTATGAAAATTAAAAGCAAAACGGTCATTATTCTGGCTGAGGATGATGATGGTCATGCGGGGCTGATTTATAAAACCCTCAAACGGGCAGGCGTAGAAAATGACATTCTTCATTTTGAAGATGGGGAGAAGACCTTAAATTATCTCTTCCGAAGGGGAGATTACTTTCACAGGGAAGAGCATGAACTGCATGTACTCCTGCTGGACATTCGCATGCCGCTTGTCGACGGAAAAGAAGTCATCCGTCAGGTGAAAAAGGACAAGGATCTTCAAAAAATACCGGTCATTATTGTGTCTACAACCGATGATCAATTAGAGAAAGAGACGTGTTACTCCCTGGGGTGCTCTGCATATATAGTAAAACCAATTCAGCATGAAGAATTCATTAAGGTGATCTCTCAATTAGGACATTATCTGACGGAAGATGTCAGTCCCAGGCTTGAATCAAGCATTGAATAGAAATGAGTCTGAAAGGATCTCCGCTTATTTTGAGGCCCCGTATATTTTCCTGTTCTCATACCTGATAATGTGCTTTGCATCTCATTGAATAATAATATGAATTAAGCTTTAGCCCCATAACATGCATATTAGCATTTAATATCAAAAATGGAAAAAATATTTAAATTATGTTAAAATAATTGACAGCTTGAGGGTGCTCTTAATTTAATTAATTATTCAGATTATCATGGAAAATCGTAGAAATTACTATCGCATCTTACAGGTCCAGCCGGATGCTCCGACAGAAGTGATCCGGTCCAGTTACCGCACTCTCATGCATACCCTTAAGCAGCATCCTGATCTTGGCGGTGACCACTGGAATGCTGCAATTCTAAACGAGGCATATGAGACCCTCAGTGATATCAGAAAGCGCACTGAGTATGACAGCACTTTTTTAAAAGAGAAACCGCTCCGGAGAGAGTCTGTTCAGACACCGGACACCGAAGAATTCTGCCCTGTCTGTAAAAAGCCGTTGTCCGGAAAGGAAAGCTGTCTGTCATGCAGTCCGCTCAAGAAAAGTAGTTCCGCATCATCTGTTGAGGCAAAGATGGAATCAGATGTCCGGCGACATATGCCGCGTATGAAGAAATCAGGTGACTTAAGCTACAGCGATGATAAGACTGACAGGTACAAAGAAGCGGTAATGATCGATTTTTCAACAAAAGGTGTCAGGTTCAGGTGCAGCGAGAAACTGAATCAGAACAAGGTGATTAAGCTCAGCAGCCCTGTGCTGGACGCTACCGCAAAAATACACAGCATCCATGATGTCAGGTCTGGTGATGGCATTACTTCTTATACCATTGGCGCAGAATTCATTTCCGTGTTCTTTAAAAAACCGAAAGGGTCATTTGTGTTTACCAGCGGGTAGTGATTTTACCTGCACACATACACGTATTTAAGCACCACGTAACATGCTTCAGCATGTTTATACCCTGGCATCTACCAAAGCGTCCTTGCAGGAACATTTTCTCATGTCAGGAATACGTGTAAAGACAGCCCTGAGGAGTTTCTTCAGATTTTCGGTAGTATCTTTCATCGCCTCCATTACTTCTGGCACTGTCAGTTTTTGTTTGCGTATACCCGCAGCATAATTGGCAATTACAGACAGCCCTGCATAGCATATTTCTGCTTCTCGCGCCAGAGATGCCTCGGGCATCCCTGTCATTCCCACGACATCTCCGCCAAGGATACGGAAGCTTTTTATTTCACTGGCTGATTCAAGACGCGGTCCTTCAACAGCTACATAGGTGCCGCCCTTTTTTACTGTGACCCCGGCGGTTCTTCCTGCTTTCCGCAGAGACCGGGCAAGCTCAGGACAATAGGGCTCGGTAAAATCAATATGAACAACACCGTCTTTGCCGTCATAAAATGTTGACTTCCTGTTCTTTGTCATGTCCAGTACCTGGTCAAGTAATATAATGTCTCCGGGTTTTAAACCTTTCTTTATGCCGCCCACTGCGCTGATAGAGAGAATCCTGTCTACGCCGAGTTTTTTAAATCCCCAGATATTGGCCCTGTAATTGATCATGTGAGGAGGAATGTCATGATGTTTACCATGGCGGGGCAGAAAAATGACTTCAGTGCTGCCTATTTCACCACATATATATGTATCTGACGGTTTGCCATAGGGAGTTGAGACGGCCTTTCTTTTCCTGATAGACAGTCCCTTTATTTCATACAGTCCGCTTCCTGCTATTACACCAATTGTAGACATGGTCCCTCCTGTCGTGTTATGAAGATACAGAATGAGTCGGGTTTTTGTATAATAACACGTAACGTTTTATGATGGAGTTATTTAAGATGATAAAAAGAGCAGCTCATGACATTCAGTTATTGATTGAATACACATTGAGTTGTCATTCCCGCAGGCGAAGTGCGTCTGCCTGCCGGTATGCAGGTCAGGAATCTTTTTTTCACATTGATTCCGGACGAGACCGAATCACATACATTTACTACCCGTAACTGAATACTTAAGTCAGTTTCTGGGTAAAGAATACGTTTAAAATTGAATTGAGCAACTCCCTGAAGGGGATACTATCATTAAAAGATGAATAGACCGTCCGATGAAATCCTGACAAACATCCTGAAGAAATCAATGTCAACCGGGGCTGACTACGGGGACATTTTTATCGAACATCAAAGACCCCTGACCATACAGCTTGAAGACGAAAAAATAGAGAAACTTTCATCCGGTGTTGATGCCGGTATAGGGGTGCGGGTGATCTTCGGTGACAAATCAGCATATGCCTACAGTAATGATTTCTCTGAGGCATCACTGTATTACATAGCTGAAACAGTCAGCAGGGCCGTTAAAGACAAAGACGACAGTGACAGGACCTATGATTTACGCAGGGTCAGTCCACAGGTGAATTTTAATATAGAACGTAACCCCCGGAATGTTGATATGTCCCGTAAAATTTCGCTCGTGGAAAAAGCCGGCAGGGCGGCAAAGAATGTATCTTCCGATATCAGGCAGGCATCAGTCGTGTACAGGGACACCATACAGGATGTATGCATTGCAACATCTGACGGGGTAATCGCAGAAGATGAACGCATTTATTCTCTTGCTTTGATACAGGTCATTGCCGGCCGGGATGATGTGCTTCAAACAGGATATGAAGCTGTGGGAGGAATGGCGGGATTTGAACTGTTTGAAGAGGACCCCTTTGAAGAGACAGCGGTAAAAGCGGCAAAAAAAGCGGTCAGCATGTTAAAGGCAGAAAAGGCCCCCGGGGGGAGAATGCCGGTGGTGATCTCATCCGAGGCCGGGGGCACAATGATACATGAAGCCATTGGTCATGGACTGGAAGCAGATCTTATCCAGCAGGGTTTATCCGTGTATGCTGAAAAGGTAGGGCAGAAGATCGCGTCTTCCCTTGTTACCATTATTGATGATTCAACCCTTGCAGGCAGACGGGGCTCATTCAGGTTTGATGATGAAGGGGTGTTCTCACAAAGGACGGTTCTTGTTGAAAAGGGGATTTTAAAAGGATATATGTATGACATGATGACATCCATAAAGGGGAATGTGCCATCGACCGGAAATGGCAGGAGACAGTCATACAGAAGCAGACCTATTCCAAGAATGACAAATACGTTTATTGCTCCGGGAGAAGGAGATCCTGTGAAAATTGTCAGATCAGTGGACAAAGGCTTTTTTGTTAAAAAAATGGGAGGAGGGCAGGTAAATACGGTGACGGGAGAGTTTGTCTTTGAGGTGTCCGAAGGGTGCATGATCGAAAAAGGGAGTATAGGAGAACCATTAAGAGGGGCCACATTAATCGGAAATGGGCCTGATATCCTGCATTCTATTGACATGGTCGGCAATGATATCGGTTTTGACATAGGTACATGCGGAAAAGATGCTCAGGGAGTGCCGGTTTCAGATGCCATGCCTACTGTCAGAATACCTGAGATGGTTGTGGGCGGTGTAGTATAAACTGTGCGGATCGTGACACGATTGATGTATTTATGATACATTCAATAATATGAGATCATTGATTAATAAAACTATTTTGTCTGGCATCTTATTTGCTTGTTAAAACGGGTTATGCGTCTCCAGAACACAATACAGCAGACAGTTTCTGTTCAGGGCAAAGGACTTCACACCGGTAAAGAGATCAGTATGAATCTCAGACCGGCACCTACAGATACGGGTATCGTTTTTATCAGGACTGATAAAAACAACACCAGGATCAAGGCAGATGTAAATTCTGTATCAGATACATCCTTTGCTACCACTCTAAAATCAAACGGGGTGCGGGTTGGCACGGTTGAACATCTGCTCGCATCATTTTCAGGACTTTGTGTTGATAACGCGTATGTTGAACTTGATGGGCCGGAAGTCCCCATACTGGATGGAAGTGCCCTGCCTCTTGTTAACTTCATAAGGAACGCAGGAATAGAAAAACAGGACAAGGCTGTATCATGCATCAGGATTTTAAAGCCCATTGTTGTCATGGAAGGTCCCTGCCAGATTGCTATAACACCTTATGATGGTACAAGGATAACATACAGGGTCTTTTATACCCATCCTGCATTTGGTGAACAAAAACTGGGTATAGATGTGACAACGATGAAATTCATCAGTGAACTGGCTCCTGCCAGGACATTTGGTTTCCTGAGAGATGTCGAGATGATGAAATCAAAGGGGCTTGCCAAGGGAGGCTCACTTGA
>CAMYJJ010000064.1 GCA_947258735.1 Thermodesulfovibrionia bacterium
AATTTCGGAAAGATTTCGGGTGTTATAATCGACAGGTGCAGTAAACATGGTGTATGGCTTGATGCAGGTGAGCTGGAAAAAATCCAGCATTTTATTGCAGACGGGGGGCTGGATAATTCACGGGACAAAGAAATCTCGAAGAACCGTCAACTCATTAAAGAGCTTGCCGAACAGACAAATCAGAATGCATTTACCCAGCGCCTGTTACATATATGGAATTTGAAGAGAATCATGTTCCGCGGCTGGAGAAAATAAGGGGTATCCGTTATCCGTAATCTGTTACCCGTTACCCATTACTCATCACCCATCACTTGATGTAATCATTCACCTTATCAATCCCGAATGCATCATCATCAAGAACAGCATGTACAAAATTAATAATCCTGTATCTGTTTTCATCTGATACATCCGGGTAGAATGCCGGATTCGCAACTACCGCTCCCCTGAATGCATAAAAAGGAGCAACAACCTTAAACATCTCATCATCTCCGGATTGACTTATATACTTGTCATAAAAAAGATTGATGGCTTCAGCATATGTACCCTCTAACTGTCCAAAATGACAAATCGAATAAAATATATAATTAATAGTCAAGGCCGTCACATCATCTGCAGCATCACCCCACGGCCCCCTGCTCCTGTCCAGCAGCACAAAGTCCCTGCTGTTCTGAAACCATATATTGCCGGGATGAAAATCACCATGCACCTGACAGAGCCTGTGGTATTTGGGTTTCAGCCGGGCCCGCCAGTCAACACATTTTTTCTCTATCTCCGCCATCTCTTCATATGAGATCAGGCCATCCGGGTATGTATCGAACACACCCATAAGACACTCTCCATGCCCGATCGTGTCCCTCACCTTTCTCCAGTGTAAGGCCCTCGACGTCTTTTTTACCGCATGGATCTTGGCCAGATAAGCTGACATGGTCTGGATTTTTTCTATGTCATGGGTTTCAAGCCGTTCCTGGGCGGCATATGCTTTCAAATCATTGAAGTAGTGTTCGCCCTCTGCCTTCTCCATTAATAAATAATACTCTTTCCCGCCGCCAATGGATTGAATCGTTCCGTTCTTTTTTTCTGCCAGCACATCAATTGCTTTCACATGCTTTGGCAGGTTTTGAAACTCTTCCAGGTCAAGCAGAAATACCCCTGCCCTGTCTGCCGGATAATCATGCTCAAGCCCCTCGGGAAAGAGCCCCTTAATTACATATGACTCATGACCAATCTTTGTTTTAATATCTATGAGAAAGCCGGCTCCCTGAACACCCGCACCTAGCTTTTCAATATGTACACTGAGCGCTTTTTTACCAAAAAGTTTGTGGATGTATTTCTCTATACTTTTTTTATTAATCATCCTGTGACTGTGCCGGTCTTTTTCAGTTTCTGCAGGTGAGACTTTAATGCTTCAGCTACTTTCCTGTTCATGCCCTTAATTGATGCTATTTCATCTGTTGAGGCCTTGCGGATAGCATCAATACTGCTGAAATGCCGCAACAGCTGAAGCCGTCTGGCCTTGCCAATACCTCTCACATCTTCAAGCGGGGACCGAAGCGTCCTTTTTGCCCTGAGTTTTTTGTGATATGTAATTGCAAACCGATGGACTTCATCTCTTATCTTCTGCAGCAGGTGAGTTGTATCCAATGGCGGTTCAAGGTATATGGGTGATCTTTTACCCGGCAGATAAATCCTGTCCAGATCTTTCTGCACATGTGACTGTGCTGACCTGGTTTTGTCGTTTTTAGCCTTTGCTATGGAAGCTAATGTAACAGGAAGATCAAACGGTTTCATAGCCTCAACGGCACGGGACAGCTGTCCCCTGCCACCGTCTATAAGCAGGAGTTCAGGCACGGCTCCTCCCTCTTCTGAAAGGCGCTTCAGGTAACGCCCTACGACCTCACCAATCATTGCAAAATCATTAACTCCCTTTACCGTCCGGATCTTAAACTGCCTGTATCCGTCTTTATCAAATTTCCCTTCTTCATACACAATTAATCCGCCAACAGATTCAGATCCGGATATATTTGAGACATCCACAGCACCGATTCTTGAAGGGACCGTATCCAGGTGGAGCAGGTCCCTGATCTTCAGAATGGTTTCATCCACTTTTGTTTCTTTGTGCCTGTTAAAAGAATACAGGGCATTATCATCAGCCATCTTGAGCACTTTGCTTTCAGAATCATTTTTTGCAAAGCTGAGATGGACACGGCTGCCGCGCCGTTGCGCAAGCCATTTACCTTCAGTGGTCAGCCTTGCCTGTAAAGGAAGTATTATTCTGGGAGGGACCAATATTTCCTTTGAATAAAACTGTTCAATAAATCCTGCTAGTAATTCCCTGCTATCCATCTCACCCAGATGTTTCAGGAAATAGTCCTTTTGCCCGATAACCGTACCATTTCTTATAAAAAGCATATACGCAGCAGCTTCCTGTCTTTCCCTGTATAAACCGATCACATCAACATCATCAAGTTCAGGAGCTATAACCCTCTGCGATTCCCATGACTTTTTAAGGGCGGTCATTCTGTCTCTGATTTTTGCCGCATCTTCAAAGAAAAGCGCATCAGACATTTTCTGCATGCGTTCCTGCAATTTTGTGACAAGCTCTCTCTTTTCTCCCTTAATAAAACTCTTGACCTCTTCCACAACTTCCATGTATGTTTCTCTGTCAGCTGGAGACCTTTTGTCCCTGTCACAGGGGGCAAGACACCTTCCCATCTGGTACTGAACACAGGGTCTGAAAGGCCTGTCCATCTTATATCTGCACATGCGTATAGGAAAATTCCGGCGGATAAAGTCCAGCATATCTCTCATGGCACCTGCCGGGACATACGGTCCGAAATATAAGGCACCGTCCTTTGTTATCCTGCGGACCACATCCAGCCTCGGCCATTCCTCATTGATGGTTAATTTGAGGTAAGGATAATGCTTGTCGTCACGCAGAATGATATTATACCGGGGCTTGGATTTCTTGATAAAGTTGGCTTCAAGGACCAGGGCCTCAAGTTCATTCCTGGTCACAATATAATCAAAGTCAACTATGTCCTGTACCATCTTTGCTTTTCTGTCATCCAGCGAAGCTGATTTCTGAAAATAAGACCGTAACCTGTTTCTCAGGTTCTTGGCCTTGCCCACATACATGATCCGTTCTCTCTGCCCTTTCATCATGTATATCCCTGGTGATGCAGGGACTTTGGTAAGTTTTTGCTTCATATCCATATAACGATTATACCCCAGCATATGAATATACGGTACAGAGGGAAGAAAGGGAGAGGAAACGGTAAGATTAATAAATGATTAATAGCAAGATGGATTTGGTTAAAATAATATGCTCTCTGCCAATGCCTTTGTATGGCTGATCTACGGGCAGGTATCGGCCTGAATGCCCTGTTTACAGGCATTCTGAAAGGGGTTGACACTGAGAATATTTCAGTTAAAATAAAATTAGACATAGAGCTTGCGATATCCTGGAGAGGTAACACCCAGAGGACCAGGCAGATTGGTAAGAGAGCGGGAGTTGGATACGAAGTGCAAGACAGAGAAGCAAGAAATTAAGACGTACGTATCTGCCGAAGCTCCAGATTAACCTCTTGGGTTTCCAGGATATCGCTAAAAAATAATAGAGCCATCAGAAGGCAATTGGTTCACTGTCAAACACCGTGGCATTAGCAGAACGTGCCGAGGTTTCAGTTGTCCAAAGCAGCAGGCCTTATGATGTCTCTATTTTTATGCCATTTTTATTTCAGCCTTTGCATAGTTATAATCAAGGTACATCCGTTGGGTAGGTTTGGTATGTCTGTTTTTTCATTTTGAAAAGGCAGGCATCGGGACGTGTTACCATAATCGGGAACAACGATATTCCGATAGTAAACCGGAATGACGGGATCTTACTTTGTAGGGGCACGTTGCAACGTGACCATTATTAATTCACGATCAGGTTGATCCGCATCTTGGCAGATCCTGTTTCGAGGAACCACTGATAATAATCCAGAACGCTGCTAATGCCAGACAACCTGCCCCAATTAATAACCACAGCATCGCTATATCGCTCCTTTCACGTTTTATGCACATATGCGCAACTTAGCGATCATTATAAGTCATGCCATGGACTGTGTCAATGTTTTTATTTATTATTTATAGGGAGATAATAAAATTTAACTGACCACGTATTCATACATTTGAGTTGTTCATCACCCTTGTTCCGTATGGATTTTAATTCGCAACGATAGCCATAATCAGCGGAAAGGTCAACATTGCTGCAAGAAGCTGAACCGTAATAATTCCTGCCATAAGAGAGCTGTCTCCGCCAAGCTGGCGGGAGAGGATGTATGCTGCAGGTGAACCGGGCAGTGCAGCGAACAGAATTGCAACTGCTGATAATTCAGGATCAAGCTTTAGCAGTATGCAGATAGACCACATGAGAAGGGGGAATATAATAAGTTTAAGCAGGCTGCTGAATACCACTGTCCTGCCTGAGTTACGGGCAGAAGCAATATCAATTGCCGCTCCAACACACAGTAATCCAACAGGCAGGGCAGCCCTGCCAAAGATTGAGAATGTCTCCTCAACAACATGATGAAGCCCTATTCCGGAATAATTGATAAGTATCCCTGATGTGCAGGCAATGATCAGCGGGTTTCTGATCACTTCCTTAATGACCGTCTGCAGGCTCCCCTTGTTCTGATCGTTAAATAATATGAGGACTATTACGCAAAGGAGATTAAGCAAGGGTATTAAAACAGCGATGGCAATGGCTGCAATAGTGAGCCCGTTATCGCCAAACAGGGCAAGTGTAGCGGCCAGACCCACATAGGTGTTGAAGCGTATGCTGCCCTGGAAAAACGATGTATATGCCGGGCCGCCTGATGTCCACCATTTTTTTACAGAGAATAACAGCCCTGACATGATAACCACGGCTGTCACGAGTACCAGCACCATGAGCGATACATTAAAAGATCCCATGGAGGCTGTTGCTGTTTTTTGAAAAAGCAGTGAGGGGAAAAGGATGAAGTATGTCAACCGTTCAGCTCGGGACCAGAACTCATCTCCGGGAAACTGAAACCAACGGAGCAGATATCCGGAGAAAATTACAAAGAAGACAGGGACAAGGGCCCCTAAGATGGACAGATCAACATTCATAGATGTAATTTTGGTTCACTCATGAAAAACTATACTAATGAGCATCTGTTTATAAATTTAAATGATCGCCGTCATAGCCGAAGCCTGCCCCAGCAGTCAGTAAGCAGGGGTCTTTAATCGGGTATCCAGAATTATTGAATAGACTGGATTCCCGATCAAGAATTTCGGGAATGACAAAGACAAAATAACAGCAGTGTACACACATACACTACTCAGGTTCAGAAAAGAGTTTGACGGCCTTTGTAAACTCCCGGTTAAGCTTCGCAATAAAAGAAACCCTGATTCCCTTCGGGCATGCGGCCTGGCATTCATAGTGGTTGGAGCAGTTGCCAAAACCCTGCTTAAGCATCTCTTCGGTCATCATGCAGACCCGCTTCTTTGCTTCCACTTTACCCTGGGGCAGCATGGCGAGGTTGGTAATTTTGGCAGCAGTAAACAGCATTGCCGAACCATTGGGACAGGCAGCAGCACATGCGCCGCACCCTATGCACTCTGCCGCATCCATTGCAATGTCTGCATCTTCCCTGGGAATGAGAATGGCATTGGCATCAGGCACACCCCCTGTATGTACGGAGACATACCCGCCGGACTGGATAATATGTTCAAAGGAGCTTCTGTCAACTATCAGGTCCTTGATGACCGGAAAGGCCTTTGCACGCCATGGCTCTATATATATTGTGTCCCCGTCTTTAAAGTTTCTCATGTGCAGCTGACAGACCGTGGTCCTCTCCTGCGGTCCATGCGGGACCCCGTTTATCACCTGTGAACAGGTGCCGCAGATTCCCTCTCGGCAGTCATGGTCAAATGCGATCGGCTCTTCATTGTTCCTGATCAGCCCTTCATTAACCAGATCGAGCATTTCAAGAAACGACATCTCGCTGCTCACATTTTTTGCGTCATACTGTACCAGTTTGCCCGACTGGTCTTTAGATTTCTGCCGCCACACAAAGAGGGTAATGTTCATAATTATCCTGTTATTTGTTAATTGTTATAAGTTATTAATTTTTCCAGTCCATAAACCCAGGTTGTCTGTCTGTCATTCCGGCAGTCTTTAAGCCGGAATCCAGTTTATTCAATAGACTCTGGATGCCCGACTACTGACTTCGGGCATAACAAACTAAATGTTATTTATAGCTCCTCACAGCCGGTTCAACATTCTCAAAATTAAGGGGCTCCTTGTGCATTACAGGCGCCTTGTCAACACCCTTGAATTCCCAGGCAGCAACGTAACTGAAGTTTGCATCATCACGCGTTGCCTCACCTTCGCTTGTCTGGTATTCCTCTCTGAAGTGCCCGCCGCAGGATTCCTTTCTTTCCAATGCATCCCGGGCCATGAGTTCTCCGAACTCCAGAAAATCTGCCACCCGTCCTGCCTTTTCCAGTTCCTGGTTAAGCTCCTGTCCCGTGCCGGTCACCTTGACATTTTCCCAGAACTCGGCCCGCAGAGCAGGAATTAATTCAAGAGCTGACTTAAGGCCCTGTTCATTTCTTGACATACCGACATGTTCCCACATTATCCTTCCCAGCTTATTATGGAACTGAGTTACTGTCTTCTTCCCGTTTATGGAAAGAAGTTTTTCAGTGAGTGATATTATCTCCTCACCGGCATGTATAAATTCTTCATCTTCGATTGTTGCTTTACCCGGTGCAGTACGGGCAAGGTAATCAGCAATGGTATAGGGGATTACAAAATAACCATCAGCAAGTCCCTGCATCAGGGCGCTTGCCCCGAGCCGGTTAGCACCATGGTCTGAATAATTTGCCTCACCCAGTACAAAAAGCCCGGGGATGTTGCTCTGTAAATCATAATCTACCCACAGGCCGCCCATTGTATAATGAGGAGCAGGAAAGATCCTCATAGGCTGTTTATATGCGTCCTCGCCGGATATCCTTTCATACATTTCAAAGAGATTGCCATATTTCTCCCTTATAGCATCCTCTCCCAGTCTCTTAATGGAGTCTGCAAAATCAAGATACACTCCCTGTCCGCTCGATCCAATACCCCGGCCCTCATCACATACCTCTTTTGCTGAACGGGAGGATATATCGCGCGGCGCAAGGTTTCCAAAGCTGGGATATTTTCTCTCCAGGAAATAGTCCCTTTCATTATCAGGGACTTCCATTGCGGAACGTTTATCTCCTGGCTTCAGAGGGACCCATACCCGTCCGTCATTCCTGAGCGACTCTGACATAAGGGTCAGCTTGGACTGATGATCGCCTGACACCGGGATACATGTGGGATGTATCTGTGTAAAGCAGGGATTGGCAAAATAAGCGCCCTTTTTATAGGCACGATAGGCTGCTGTTACATTGGACCCCATTGCGTTCGTAGAGAGATAAAAGACATTTGCATACCCTCCTGTACATAGGCAGACAGCGTCTGCAGCATAGGAGGTGATCTGACCTGTCACCATGTCACGAACAATAATGCCCTTTGCTTCATTGTTTACTATTACAATGTCGAGCATTTCTGATCGTGGATACAGTTTCACAGTGCCGGCCTTTATCTGACGGGACAGGGCAGAGTATGCTCCTAAAAGAAGCTGCTGACCTGTCTGTCCACGTGCATAAAAGGTACGTGATACCTGTGCCCCGCCAAATGAGCGGTTATCAAGATAGCCCGCATAATCCCGTGCAAAAGGCACACCCTGTGCAACGCACTGGTCAATAATATTATTGCTTACCTGTGCAAGGCGGTATACATTCGCTTCCCTTGATCTGAAATCTCCGCCTTTGATCGTATCGTAAAAAAGTCTGAATATGCTGTCTCCATCGTTGGGATAATTCTTGGCAGCATTAATACCGCCCTGGGCAGCAATACTGTGCCCCCTCCGTGGACTGTCCTGGTAACAGAATGCCTCAACATTATATCCCAGCTCACCAAGAGTTGCAGCAGCAGAAGCACCGGCAAGACCTGTCCCGACCACGATTATTTTATATTTTCGTTTATTGGCAGGGTTAACCAGCTTTAGTTCCTGCCGCCTTTTGTCCCACTTCTCTGCAAGAGGGCCTGATGGAGATTTTCCGTCAAGTATCATTATTAACCTTTCAACAACCCGAGCAGAATAATGACCGGGATCGCTATGTATCCAAGAAAAAGAATTATTGCCGCAAACGAACCTGCCCTTGTTACAAATGGCATGGCCCTTTCACCGTTTAATCCAAGTGTCTGAAATGAACTCTGAATGCCATGAAACAGGTGAAGTGCAAGGGCGATCATGGCAGCTATATAAATAAATGAAGAGACAAAATGCTGAAAACCCGAAATCACCATGAACGTAACATCAGGTCGTCCCAGTGCATCCATGTTAGCACCGGCGGCAAATGAAGGGTTAATGACCTGGAATGTGAAATGGAGAAGGTGAAACACAAGAAAGGTCCCGATCACAGCCCCTGTCCATATCATATTTCTTGATGCAACCGTGCTCCGCAGGGTTTTAGTAACAGCATAAGACCCCGGCTTTGCCTGCCAGTTCTCAAGTGTCAACTGGATACTGAAAAAAATATGGACCGCCAGAATAATACTCATAAATATGCGCGTTTTCCAGACCAGCAGCGATAAAGAATGGAGCTTTTCTGCATATGCATTAAGTCCACCAAAGAAAATCGTAGAATTGCCCAGCACATGTACAATGATAAACAGAATCATGAACTGACCTGTAACTGCCACGAGCATCTTTCTGCCTACAGAGCTATGGATAAGTTCTTTCATATTAATGATGTATTATGAGTAAATTATCTCCCTTATAATCTTAAGCCTTGTAAAATAAAAAATCAAAATTAATAACATATGTAGGGGCGACTCGGTGGGTCGCCCTGTTGTATTACGCCATGATTTCCATCAAGTGCGGGGCAACTCATCGCCCCTGCGGATTTATCCTTTTCCCCTCTTTTATATAAAGCAGTAAAATATAATTATGTGTTTACTTCTTATTGCCATTAATCACCATCCTTATTATCCGCTCGTTATTGCTGCGAACCGCGACGAGTTGCATACCCGCTCTGCATCAGAGGCAGAGTTCTGGGATAATAACCCGGCCATTCTCGCGGGCAAAGATTTACAGGCTGGAGGTACATGGCTTGGCATCTCAAAACAGGGCCGATTTGCTGCTGTCACAAACTATCAAGAGCAGATTACGAAACCGCGTCCTCCACGGTCACGTGGTGAACTCGTGATTACCTTTCTTGAATCCAACTTGACTTCAGAGGCATATGCAGGTCATGTTTTAAAAAATGGCAATGAATATCAGGGATTCACGCTTGTATTTGGAACAATTGACGATTTACACTACTGTTCAAACAGATCGGATACATCAGAACAGCTTACCCCTGGCATTCACGGATTGAGCAATCATCTTTTTAATGACGATTCTTATAAGGTCAGCAAAGGGAAAGATGCACTCGATAAGCTCCTTTCCGGACCAGACAACATATCTCATGAAGATCTCTTTACGTTACTTCAGGACAGGACCCTGAAATGGCAAGGCAATTTTAATGAAGATAAAAACCGTATGTCGCCAATATTTATTAATGAACAGGATTTCGGGACGCGCTGTTCAACCGTTATTCTGGTCACCAGTACCGGAAATATACATTTCCTGGAAAGGACTTTTGCCCGGGACGGTGTTCCTGTGAGAACCGTGCAGTATGAATTCGCCTATCGATCTTGAACGTCGATAGAAATATCAGGAGGATATATGATGAGAAAAATAACAGATATTTTTAAAGAAAAAGAAAAAACCTTTTCATTTGAGTACTTTCCGCCAAAGACACAAAAAGGGGTGGACAGGCTTTACGAGACCGCTGATGAGCTGAACAGGCTCGCTCCGGATTTTGTCTCCGTCACATACGGAGCAGGGGGATCATCAAGGGGGGCCACCATGGACATCTGTGCAGAAATTCAAAAGCGGTTTGACCTAACCGTGATGCATCACTTCACCTGTGTCGGGCACAGTCAGGATGAGCTGAAGGACATAATAAACCAGATGCATGAAAATAATATTCAAAATATTCTTGCGCTTCGCGGCGATCCGCCCAAAGAGGTTGATACCTGGAAACCTGCACCTGATGAACTTCCTTACTGTTACCAGCTTATCGACCTCATTAAGGAGATTGATAAAGAGTTCTTCAGCATCGGCGTAGCCGGTTTCCCTGAAGGTCATATCAACTGTCCTGATAAAGAAACGGACACCAGATATCTCAAGATGAAGATAGACCATGGGGGAGAATTTGTCGTCACACAGCTCTTTTTTGATAACGCTGTCTATTCTGAATACCTTCAACGGCTCAATAATGCGGGAGTAACCGTCAGGGTCCTTCCCGGAATACTCCCGATTACAAGTTATGAAGGACTGATCAAATTCTGCAACATATGCGGAACGAGCATCACACAGGAGGTGCATGATATTTTCCGGCCGATACGTGACGACGAGGAGGCAACAAAAAAAGCTGGGATAAAGTTTGCTGTCCGTCAATGTCAAGACCTGCTCGACCGCGGCGCACCCGGGCTTCATTTCTTTACCCTGAACAAGGTGGAACCTACAAGAGAAATATGGGAAAAGCTGGGATTATCAGTTATTCCTTAATATTCTCCAATCATGACGATCGTTATCTGTTGTTGAGCGGTTATCATATTGTTTGGAATAATGCTAATGCGGAAACATCTTATAGATGGATAAAGGTATCATCTTCACTCTAATATCTAATTATCTTCGATGTGGATGAAGTTTACAGATAAACTATTAATATCTGTTATCAATATACAGTGAGGATCTAATAATTATAGATTACCATTAGAAAGCACAGCAAAAAAGATGCTTGGAATAGCTAGGCATTTTACAATGCTTACGTCATTATATCTAAATTATTATACGTTTTACGTTACTATAACTACTCAGTCTCAAAGCTCCATACAGGGCTATATGTTTTTCCTCCTTTACTATCTTTTGCAACTACCTGCCAGTAGTATGTAGTGCCAATTTCGAGATCAGATATTGTTTCACGAACTTCATCTACAGGAACATCAACATCTGTCAATGGGATCCCTCCGCTGCCACCGCATGAAACCAGGAAGAGCATACTTGTGATTGATATTACGACAACTAATGTGGGAATTATTTTATTATATTTTTTATTAAATGGCATTACGAAGACCATTCCAAAAAATAACAGCCCGCTACCAAAACTACCGATACCTGCATAGTAAATATCTTGGTTATTAACAGATGCAATTTGTGTTTCACATCCAATTGTCATATCTGGATCCTGGCAAATATTTAAATCATAGGTGACCGGGTCTCCATCAGGGTCAGACGATTTTTTCCACTTAAATCCAGTTTTTCTTCCTTTTCCTTTACCTCTATTTTCTGGAGATACTAATTCAGGCTCAGAAGGAGGATTGTTAAAGTCAGATGATAGACCGTTTCCTTTGAGAGCTACTTTCATGATACTTTTATTGTTGTCATTTGAGGGTATATTGATAATTTCTGCAAAGGAACCCGTGGATGTTGGGGAAAATCGAACTGTAACTAAACATGAATCTGATGGTATTACACTCTGATATGAACAGTTGTCATCGAAGATGCTAAAAGAGGCCGATAATGGATTGACCTGAACTACATTTCCTATTACAAGATCTGCGTTACCGTCATTTTTTACCATTACTGTCTGGTCTAAAGAGTTAAATTCTGTTATATCGCCATACTGTATAAGAAGATCATCCATAGGAGCAACAGAATCGGTTATTGTTATTACCGGATTAAAGGTTACTGTTGCTGAGTCTTTTTTTATACTTGCCTGATTGGAGTAGTCGCTTTCGTTTCCTGATGTATCATATGAAGTAACAGCAAAGTAGTAAGTTATATCAGAAACTAAATCACTAAGAATATACGTGTTTACATTTCCGACATCTATAGACTGCGTATAATCATCCGGTGATGTACCGATATATATTACGTACCCATTAAGGTCTGTAAGGTTCGATCCATCGGCGTTTGCGGTGGGAGGGCTCCATGAAAGTGTCGCTGTCGCTGCGCAGAGTATATTTGCATTTAATAAAATTAGCAGGAAAAATATTGATCCTGCATGCAAGCATTTCAATTTTAAGCTGTTACTAAGGAATTTCATATTTCGCCTCCTGAAAACTAAAAAGCCTGTTTCCGTAAAGGGAAACAGGCTCTATAAGCAGCTTTGTTTTATTGGCAACCCGGCTATCCTTAAAGAGCAAATTTAAGGACCCGTGGCTTTGTGCCCCCCGGTCACCCGGGGTTTACCTTTTCGGAAACTTATTTATTTCTATCTGAACTACATGATAAATTGTTAAGGTAAGATTGGTCTGTGATAGTAATCACGAAATATAATTTCAAAGCTCATTGAGGCAGGCATTGATACGCATGAAACATAAAGAGAAGAAT
>CAMYJJ010000065.1 GCA_947258735.1 Thermodesulfovibrionia bacterium
GATGCTCATGCCTGCCGGGAGGGTATCGGTGAAGATGCTGGAAAGCGTTATTGCTCCGGCGTTGGTGTTGCCTATAGTCACGGTCAGATCGGTATTGTCGCCGCTGGCAAGATCATTCACCGCAAAAGAGGTTGAGATAGTGGGTTTCTGCACGATCGTGTTTATATCACTGGTCGAATTCGTTTCGCTGCTAACGGATACACTGGCGGTATTGGTTATTGTCCCTGTGGCAGTGCCAGCCAAAGTGGCATCGATCGTGAAGGTCACACTGCTGTCAACAGGCATGGCAGGAATAGTGATACCCGCACCCTGCATGGCAGCCACAGAGGTAGCAGGACAGGTCGCTCCACCGGCAGCAACACAACTTACATTACTGACGCTGAGATCAATAACAGCGGGATCTGTAAAGACAGCATTACTTAAGGTGTCGCCAGTAGTATTAATGATAACAACATCATAAGAAGTCGAATCACCGGGACTAATAGTAGAGGTTCCATCTGTCTTGGAGATAGTGGGCAGTACGACTATACTGACTGTACTCAGAAGAACTTCAGCGGCAACAGTGGAATCAGGGGCGTTGCATTTTGATTTGGTATTCGGTACGGGGTCGGCATTGGTTGTGCAGACATCACCGGGGGGTGTCTTCTGGTTGTCCCATGACACCACAAATGGAATATATAAATTCCCTCCGCTACCAGGGAATGCCTGACAGGGGACAGGGACATCAGCCATATTCAAGATACCGGCACCGCTCCCTCCGCCTATTGCACCGTTTCCGTCTCCACAGCCATCATTGTCTAAATTCAAAAAAGGAGTAACTGCAGGGGGTCTTGGTAGAATTTCCACTGAACAGGAAGCGGCTCCGGCTGGCGTGAGCAACTGCGGGTCTTTGCCGTCGTTTGAGATGAAAATGCCTATGTCCCATCGATCAGGCGTGGCAAAATTGACCGTGATATCGAGGTCTGCCGTGATGTTGTCACCACCGACACATGATGTTGGGCCGCCGGCGGCGATTGCAATGCCGGTAATCGAAACGTCGGCGGCGGTGCAGCCCAGGTCAGCGCCAAACCGTGTTGCGGCACATTCATTTACACCAAATGCGTAAGCATTCACCGTGGAGAAAAACAGGCAGGCTGCTACCAGAATGGCCATAATAAGCTGCATGCTTCTGGTACGGCCTGAAACATTCATGCATTTTTTTAATGTCTTGCAGATGACTTTTGATATAGAACCCTGAGCCACAGAAATAGTACTATTCACGTTTTCACTCCTCGACGTTGTCGTTAATTATGTTGGTGCTATTATCGTTTATGGTTGTACCGAAAAAAATTTTCAGCTTTTTCTTAATTATTTTCAAACTTATATTTTCTACAGAAAGAACTTTAATGTAATCCTGGACAGCAAATACAATACTTCTTTCTCATCGGAACTATTAATATTTAACTTGAACAACACATTGAATATAAAGGCTTAATTATTATCATCGAAGAATGGTTTCTGACCATGAACTACTAAAAGTATACGGTCGCTTCTCATATAGCAGTTTGTTAATGATGTTCACGGCAGATTTGTGGAAGAGAGTAAGAGTAGCGTAGTAGCAGAAGCTGCATGCTATATTAGAAAGAAGTGTCTAGGTCTTACAGATCTTCTTTTTACAATCACTTTCTACTGCTAATCATCAATTTTCAATATAAACAGATTAATCGATAACATGATGAAGTCAGTGACTTTATAAACCCTCTCATTTTGAAACTAAGACGGTATTAGAGAGTATCTTCAAGATGGCTTTGATCTATAGACCATCGCCCTGTGAGGGCGGTAACAGTTTGCTTCTAAAGGGTCGTCTGGTATATAAATGAACGTGTAATTTGATATTTTCATTTGAAGTTATAATCAAGTGTCTCTTTTAGAAATTCTGTAAAACGCTTCCATGACTTTTCATCAGCATCTTTCCTGTACCTGTCTGAACCAAATACGGTAAAGGCATGCGGGGCCCCGCTGTAGGTGATCATCTCGTGTGAGACCCCTTGTGATTCCAGTTCTCCGGCAAGCTTTGCAAAATGGTCCATGGTGATATTTGAGTCTGCTGTGCCGTGCAGGATAAGCAATTTGCCCTTGGTTTTTGAGTAGTCCTGGCCGGCAGGTGTGCCTAGTCCGCCATGAAACGTGACAAAGCCTTTCATGTCTGCCCCTGACCTGGCGAACTCAAGTACGGCAGCCCCGCCAAAGCAGTATCCCATAACCACGGCATTACTGATATTGGCCCCTTTGGACTTTGCTGTCTCAAGTGCGCCATTTAATATGGACCGCATTTTTTCACGGTCCTTGTAAAGTTCACCGGTATGCTGGCGTTTGTCCTTCACCTCTGTCGGCCTGATACCGGCCCCGAACAGATCAGCAGCAAAGACTGCATATCCCATACCTGCAAGCATGTCGGCACGCTTTACTTCATAGTCAGTCAGGCCATCCCAGTCATGAATGAGCAATATCAGCGGTGCATCAGGAGAACTGCTTATGTAGTACCCTTCATATGGCTCTCCGTTGACTTTGTATGTAATCTGCTTTCCATGAGCACCGGCAGATGATATAAAAAACAGTAAAAAGAAAAGGGTGAATAGCGTTCTCATAGGTGTACCTCCTTTAATGATGTCGTTTATATAGCTGGTCGGGATATCCGATCCATATTATGGATCATAACATGGAACAAAACTGTTTTCTAATATTTATTTGTAACTAAGAGTTGTAATATAAAAATTATTAACCAGTCCGTGTTTTCAAGGCAGCTTCATAAGCGCGTGATGCCCATACAGCTGCTTCTTCTCTGTTATCAAGGATTTCATCAGGCGCAAGAAAATATGACATTTTCACTGTCTTGTCTTTTCTTTCATATTCAAACGGTGGGAGATCTCTGGATTCAAAATGACTTCTTGTGGATTCATCGGCTTTTAAGTACAGGGTGTTGTCTGCAACCAGGGCAAACATAATGCCGTCGTGATATATACCGTATCCGCCGAACATCTTTCGGGCCTCAAGCAATCCGAAGTCTTCAAATACTTCTTTTAGGAACTCAATGAACTCGCTGTGTTTTTTCATGTGTGAATTAATAGTGTTTGAACCGATAAAAAATTAACAACTAGGTATCACATCCCAGTCCACCTGCCGCTACACAATGTTTTTTGTCCCTGCATCCCGTGCCGGCACATGCCGGGCAGATCTCGTCATTTTCAAGGTACCCCTTTTTATTGCAGGCAGTGCAGGGATTATGGCATACGTCATGTGATGCTTCGCCTGATACTTCTTTTTCTTCATCCATATTGATATCCTCCTGATTTTATATACATTATACCGTCAGGACAACATGCAGGCAATGAGGGACATAGGTAATGGGTGACAGGTAATGGGTAATGGGTAATGGGTAATGGGTAATGGGTAATGGGTAATGGGTAATGGGTAACGGGTAACGGGTAACGGACAACGGCTTTTATTCACACATTCAATATCTTCATGCCTTTACCGACAGATACCGCTGTCTTCATGGCTTTCCAGGTAAAGTCCTTTGCCTTGATAAAGGCCTCCTTGATTTGATAATCAAGGGCAAGACATGCGGTAATGGCTGAGGAAAAGACACAGCCTGTACCATGAAATTCACCTTCAATCCGTTCCTGTTCCAGGGAAAGGAAATCTGAGCCATCAAAGAGGATATCAACAGCTTTCCCCTCAAGATGACCCCCGGTAATGATTACTGCTTCAGGCCCCAGGTGGAGCAGTCTTATGGCGGCCTTTTTCATGTTATCTTCATTATATATCTCGATACCCGTCAGGACGGTTGCCTCATTCATGTTAGGGGTTATTACTTTTGCAAGAGGGAATAAATGTTGCTTCATGGTCTCCAGCACATCTTCCTGCATTAAGGAAGCTCCGGAAGTTGAAACACGTACAGGGTCAATTACGAGATTTTTCATCATGTCTGTTTTAATTCTCTCAGCTATCGTCCTCACTATCTCTGAGGAAAAGAGCATCCCTGTTTTTATTGCATCAGGATGGGTGTCAATAAGCAGTGTATCGAGTTGAGAAGAGAAAAAGGTAGGGTTTATCTCTTTAACATCCAGCACACCATTGGTATTCTGGGCAGTGAGCGCAGCCGGTATGCTGATGCCGTAAACACCTAAGGCATGAAACGTCTTCAGATCTGCCTGAAAACCGGCGCCGCCGGTGGGGTCAGAGCCTGCTATAGTAAGAGCTATTTTCTGTTTATGCATGAAAAGACTATATCAACTTGTTTATAATATTTCAAATATAACAACAGCGATCAGCGATCAGCAATCAGCGTTCAGCTACAGAATACAAAACGTATAACTAATAACTAATAACGATATTTACAATGGAAGAAGAACTGATCGAGGTAGTAACAGAAAAGGGTGAGGTCATTAAAATCGTGCCCCGTTCCGAGATTCATGGTGATCCCACATTGCTTCATAAGGTAGTACACGTCCTTGTCTTTAATAGTAAGGATGAGCTTTTACTGCAGAAGAGGTCCATGAGCAAAAGAGTGGCTCCGGGTAAATGGGACACGTCTGTCGGCGGTCATGTGAATGCCGGTGAAACGCTTGAAGAGGCAGTCATGCGTGAGATGGAGGAAGAATTAGGCATACATGAAGGAATTCCGGAATATCTCTATTCATATATACACTCAAATCCCGTTGAGACGGAGCTTGTTTATACATACAAAAGTGTATATGATGGTGAAATACGTATTCAGGAGGATGAGATAGATGACGTCCGCCCCTGGAGCATGGATGAAATAAGAAAGGCTATAGGCCACGGGGACCTGAGTGATAACTTTGAGCATGAAATTCAAACATATATAATACATTGTTCAAAATAGTTCAATAACGGATTAACAATAGCTCAACAGTGGTTCAAAAGTAGTTCAACAGTTGAGCCACCTTGAGCCACAGGTAAGCAACTGTTGAGCACTTTCTCTCTACAGCAGAATAATGATAATATCGGATTACGCTTTCGGCAGAATCGTCATAAATGGTAAAACCTATTCCAAAGACGTGATTATATTTCCTGACAGGGTGTTTTCTCCATGGTGGAGAGGGGAGGGACATCTGCTTCAGATTGATGATCTTGTTGAGGTAGTTAAGTCGGACATCACTGAACTTATTATTGGCACAGGATATTATGGCACAATGAACGTCCCTTCAGGAGTTATAGATTATTTAAACAAGCAGGGTATTACAGCCAGCATAGAAAAAACACCTCAGGTTGTTGATATTTAT
Source organism: Thermodesulfovibrionia bacterium (assembly GCA_947258735.1). The sequence goes on from CAMYJJ010000065.1 coordinate 5,286, forward strand.
AACAGCACAATATCAGAAAAGGCGGCCATGGCCGCGCTTCATCTTACATGCTAATCTTTAATTAGTACATGTTGCAAAATAGCTACATTGTCACCCTGAACTTATTTCAGGGTCTCATAACATATTGAGATCATGAGATCCTGAAACAAGATCAGGATGACAGTTACTTTAAATTAATTCTTTCGCAATAAGAAATGACTATTACCTGTCTTCCGGCAATTTAAAATCTGCCCCGGCAAACTGAATATTAGCCGCATCTTCACTCCGTGGCGGTGAAACTGCATGGACTCCTCCACACTTCGGACATTTGCCTACAAATGTAGTAAGAGTAAATGACTCACCACATCCCTGACATTTTGCATTCAGCCCTCCGTTAGGAACAGGCATGTCCCTGATCGCTCCATCATGCGCGCCGTATACGAATTCAACAAGCTCTTTTCCCTCGGAAAAAGGACCTGCACCGCTGCTGCAACTACCACATTCTCCCATTTGATACCTCCTTAAATTTCCACTGGTTCTATTCTACTAAAATTGAAAATATAATTTTATGATTTAGATCATGAAGGTATCAGTTAATCAGAGTCTGTGTATAAACTGCCGTTTTTTGTTTTTGTCATACCCGAAGTCTTTAGTCGGGTATCCAGACTTGTCCCCGCAAAAGCGGGGAACTATAAATGAACTGGGTTCCCGTTTTCACGGGAAACCCTGGATTCCCGCCCAACAGACTACGGGAATGACGACTTAATGTTTGACTTTATACACAGACACTAAATAAGTGCTCTCCTGACATTCCCTCCAATTCCTGAAGTTTTGCCAAAAGAAAGACGATATAAAGATAAGAGGGATGATTGGTGCAAACCTGATGAGGACCAGACAGGCATGAACGAGAGCAAAATGCCGGGCATTATTGAAAACACTGCAGTAACCAGGGTGCTCCCTCTGAAATCCACGCTTATATATACACCTAACCCAAGCGGGAATGCAACAGGCAATTCAGAGTTTCCGGATGATGACGTGAGAAATCTGGTTGGTGAAGTATACGCGGGATGAGTAATTCGTTGTCCGTCGTCCGCCGTTCCTTACCCATTACCCATAACCCATAATCCATAACTCATAAAAAATCATCTTCATTTATCATCATTGTAAGTTCTCCAAGCATATGACCATAATTCCCCATTTCATTATCATACCAGCCATAGATAACTGCCTGGGTCAGCGGGATGGATACTTCACTTTCCTTTATGCCCTGCATCTGGTCAATGCTCAGACCGCTGAGTCTTTCAACGTCAAGGGTCACTTCTGCTGTACGGGTGTGGGTCTCATGGCCTTCAATAACTGCCGCAGCCTTTGGCATGGCTATAATATCGCATGAAACATTCTGTTCATCTGAATATGCAAGATAGCTGCCCGGTCTCTCTGCAGCCTCTTTCAGGATTTCGTTCACGACCTGTCTGTTGATCGATGCCTTTGATTCATCCTCCTGTATATTTATCGTGAGAATAATCAGTGATCCCGTGGTAGTCGGCACTCTTACCGATTCTGCCATAAAACCAATCTGCTTCATGTCCGGCAGCACAAGAGCAAGTGTCTTTGCAGCTCCTGTGGTCGTGAGGATTATATTGTTCAGTATGCTCCTGTCCTTTCTAAGATCAGTTGCCCCGGGCTTTGCCAGCCTGTCAAGTACCTGCTGGGAGCCTGTGGCGGCATGTATGGTGGCCATGGATGCAGTAAGGATTCTTTTTGCCCCGATCCTGTCCAGAAGAGGTTTCATCATATGCGCCAGACAGGTAGTGGTGCAGGAGGCACCTGAAATGATATTGTGACGCGATGGATCATAATCATGGTCATTTATTCCTTTAACAATGGTAACCGCATCATCAGGCATTGAGATGGATGTATCTTTTATTTTAAAAGGAGCAGAGGCTATGACCTTTTTGGCGCCTGCTTCAAGATGTCCCCTGATAGACCCTTTTGGATCATCTGCCGGAATAGTGGGATCAAGAAACTGCCCGGTTGTGTCAACGACAAGGTCTATGCCGAGACCTTTCCAGTCCAGATCTTCAGGGTTACGTGTCCGGCGGAGTATGGTTACTTTGACACCGTCAATAACAAGAGAACTGTTTGCTTCATCAACGTCAGAGATAACATCGTCGCTTTTACATCCGTGAAGATACAAAGGAAGTGACCCGTAGGTAGAGTCTCTCACTATGTAATGTTCTATATCTTTGAGCGAACTGCCTGCCTCTCTTCCGATATTAACTACTATTTCGCTGAAATATTTTTTTGATACATGGTTCCAGAGCGTGAGTTTGCCTATTCGTCCCAGACCGTTAATACCCAGTTTTTTCCCGTTTCCGTTTGTCATATCATAGACCCCCTTACCTCTGTTTATATGAAGTGTTAATTTTCATTTTGCCAAGAAAAATCGAGCCTTCCGCACCATTTATACTTACATATTCTCCGGCCTTTACGGTTTTATCTTTTATCTGAAATCTCTTTTCACTTTCCATGCAGACAAGGTCCCTGCAGCCGACAACACAGGTCTTGCCAAGTCTGTTTGCCACGATAGCGGCATGAGATGTTGCCCCTCCCCGGGCGGTGAGCAGTCCGTCAGCAGCAGAGATCTCTTTGATATCATCAGGTACCGTGTCTCCACGGACCAGGACCAGAGGTGTGTCCGGTTCCCGTTCCTTCCATGACCTGATATCCTCAAGGTCAAATACGGTTCTGCCTGATAAAGCGCCGCCGCTTACTCCTATCCCGTGCCCAAGGCGTTTGTCTGACATATCTGAAGCGCTTTCAAAGGAGGGAAGGTCCTTTTTCTCACGCATCTCCATATCTCGTGTCTGAAGAATCCTGAGGTCCTTCTTTTCCGGCCCTTCAAATGTGAATTCGATATCCTGTGGCGCCCACTGCTGTTCATACACAAGGAATTTGGCAATATCTTTTAGTGCGCCGTATATTTCAGGGAACCTGTTTTCCAGGGAAGTGTCTGGTGGCCTGTTTTCGAATTCTGCCTGAAACAACGAGAGTGGATAGGTCAGCACCAGTCCTGAGACTACATCTTCACCCTGGTTGCCAATGGTATAGTCACCCCAGGGACGCAGCTTGTCAGTGGAGAATTTCGGACTGTGGGTAAAAAGCACACCTGAGCCTGATTCCTGTGAGAAATTGCCAAATACCATGGATTGCACAGTGACCGCTGTGCCCCAGTCATCAGAGATACCCATAATCTTTCTGTAGGCCCTGGCCTTCTCAGAGTCCCATGACTTCAATACACGCTGAACAGCGGTATAGAGCTGCTTTTTTGGGGCCTCTTCGATATCTATCCCCCTGGATTGAATAAATGATTTGTAAGCATGTGATACGTTCTTCATGACGTCAGGTGCAAGGTCTTTTTTATAGGCAACACCACTTTGTTTCTTATTGATATCAATAATAGCGTCAAATTCATCACGGGCAATGCCAAAGGACATACCGTAAGACTGAAGGAACCTCCTGTAGCAGTCCCATGCAAACCACTCCTGACCGGTCCTGTCTATAATTCCTCTTACAATATCCTCATTGATGCCGACGTTCAGATAGGAATCAAGCATACCTGGCTGTGATATGGCAGAACCGCTGCGGACAGAAACAAGAAGCGCGTTGTCAGGAGCCCCGAATTCAAGACCGGTCTGCTTTTCCAGCTTTGCTATTTCCCTGTCAATTAATTCAGTGAAATTTTTGCGGGCAGGCTCGTAACTGTCAATCAGTTCCCTGAACCTGAAGAGCTCAGTGGTTATGACAAAACCGGACGGGACAGGCAGTCCGAGTTTTTTCATTTTAATAATATTAAGGCTTTTGTTCCCCAGATGAATGATATCATTCAGGTCATCATAAGGATCTGAAATTGAAGTGACCACCTCCCTGGGATTATAACTCACCAGCATATAGTGTTTGTCTGACGGCAGTCTTTCTGCCTCCTCATGGAGCGTATGTGATATACGTGATAGAAACAGATCGAGCCTCTGCAGACCAAGAGACGATGCGATGGAATCCCGGAGAAATATCTCGGAGATTTTATGAAACATATTTTCTGGTGCATCAGATGCTGATGCGTACTTGGGCAGGAGTTTGGAAGCATTGGTCAGTTGAGTTATTTCCCAAAGATTCTGGTGATGGATTCCGTTGAAATAATCGTTGACAAGATTGCGGACTATTCCGGTAAATCCACGAAAGATGTCCAGAAACTGTGTGAAGGTGACAAACTGTATTTTCATGGACTTTTTCAGCAGGTCCATCTGGTTTTCAAATTCTTTTGCCGGTATCCCGTCAATATGCATTGCGCGGTTAAAGAGTTTCAGGTAGTCGTATATTCGTTGAAATGTTGCCTGTGTAATGAAGCTGAGATCAAAGTCGTTTATTAATTCTTCAAAGAGGGTATTTACCAGGGACTCAAGCCTGAACGTAAGACCCATCGCATCAAACTTTGCCTCATGATAACTTCCATACATCGAAGGGATATCTGCTGCTATATGCCGTTTCCTGTATATGTCCTCCCGGACCTGAAATTCTTCAGAACAGAGGACCACCGCTTTTAACTGCTCCAGAAAATCCAGCAGGCCTGAGATTTTCCTGTACCTGTCTTTGACAGGCAGAATGTCTCTCAGGTCATTCATTCTCAACGGGATGGTCGTCTCAACCTGACTTATATAATCCTCCAGTTCGCATGACGTCACACAGTACTTCTGGTTCAACAGCCTGTAAAATGATATTGCGAGCATGACCCGTTTGACGTCAACTTCAAGCTCATTATTAAATCTTTCAGAAATATCCTTAAGATCTTCATCACCAAGGTTCAGAAGGTCCGAAACCTCAGACATACCTGAAAGGGAAAAAATATGGTCCATGATTTTATGAACACCGTTAATATAGGGGCCTTCCTCATCCACTCTTGCATATATGTCAGGAGGCAGGTACGGCATCAGCGATTCTCTGGATTTTGTCTTCCAGAATGTAAACGTGGCCTCAATGAGAGAGATTATTTTATTTGAACTTTCTACATGGCTCTGTTTACGCAGAAAATGAACAAGTGCATCTTTTCGTTTGCAGATCTCATCCATCTCAGTGGATATATCTCTTAATTCTCCCTCTGCACCAATCTCATTAAAATATGCAGGGAAGAGACGCAGCAGCTGTTTAGCAAGATTGTATACATACTGCAAATCTCCGTTGAGAAATGTGGTAATGTCCCGTGGAAACAGGTCTGTGTCCTTGACCAGAACACCGTGTATTGAAAGATGAATGATAAGGGAAGAAAGCAGGTTTTTTGACCACTTGGGGTTGAATGTGATCAGCTCCATCCATGTCCTGATATTCTGTATGTGTGCCGGATTGCTCCGGATCTGCCAGTCATCGCTGATCCCCCTGAAATCAGGGGTCTGAAAACCAAGCCTGATCACCTGCTGATTAAAGAAATGTACGAGGTCGCTTTCATCGGTCTGGTATACACCCTTGCCCGTATTCAGCACGGTCTTCAGTACGGTATCCGCATACGTGTCTACCCTGTCATGAAGGACATTAAATATTTTTTCTATCAGCAGTTCTGCATATGTTGGATGTTCAGTTTCCATGACCCGGGTGATCATACTATTAATTTCCCTCAGCGTATCTTCATGTATGCTTGATAGTCCGGGAATGTTCATTGAATGAAAGAGGAATATCAGCTTGTACTGGCGTCTCAGCTTTTCATCATCAACTGCATTAAATATTTTCTCCGGCATTTCTTTATAAAGATCAACAATGGTGCCATACCCCGGAAGCTCCAGAAGTTCTTTCAGACACTGAACAGAGAGGATGTGTTCATTTGCTGAAATCTCACTCAGCTTTGAACTGCATTTTTTTAGATAATCATGGGACAGAAGCTCAAACAATCCTGATACCTGCTCCGATATGGACTGATCGGTCTCCTGCTTTAACCATTCCAATGGGTCATTCTCAGCAAGCCAGTAATTATAGGTATACCCGTAATATCTTGTCATGAGAGAGTTTATTGAACTGAAATTTGCTTCTTCTCCGGTGTTTTTAAAAAAAGAGAATGCAAGTCGATCGAGCTGATAATAACTTTTTGCTATGTGCTTAAAAATGTCTTTATCCAGTTCTAACAGTAATGTAAATGCCCTGTTCAGTCCGGGTAAAAACCTGACCAGGTCCGGGCCGCTTTCCTTGATGAACTTTTGAAGAAGAAGGTAGAGGTTGCTGAAGGCATCGGTCCTGACTTCAGGCGACCGCGTATTATTAATTGCTTCAACCGCAATATCAATATACAGTCCGAACGCTTCAGTTCCCCTGGCATGCGTCTTTAAATCATAAAAATATCCCAGGGAAAAGGTCCTGGCTTCACCTGTAATGAACTTCCAGTTTTTCCTCGGATGGCAGAGTTCTTCAAGAAAGGTATTGAGCGGCTTTTGCAGGCCTCCATATGCGGCCATCACTTCCTGAATGGGCCTGTATTTCGGGTCGATTTCTACGTCAACACTGAATTCTTCAATATTTGCCTGAAGCGCTTTTGAGTTTGTTTCCATAACACCATTTTATCATTATTACTCAATATGTGAATAGAATAATTGAAATGGGAGAAAGATGATGTAATGTAAATGCACGGCGATGCCGGGCCCTGTGTTAACTTGCAGATAACTTCTTTAAAAACCTGATACATTTGTTTATAGGGTGATGGTATGTTATTTCTCTCTGCAGTTATGAAACTAATATCTAATTATGAACGATTCAAATTGGGTCTCTACAGGCAACATTTCTAAGGTAAATCAATAAGTAAAGGTGATTATTTGTATGTTTTTTCTTGCCCATTACGCATGGAATGAGATATACTTTTCGCAAATGGGATTCTTAGTTTACACATACTTTCGGAATGTTGATATTGACCGCACTCATTCCACTTCCCTTTAAGGGTAATTTACAAAGATGGACGTTTGTGGTCTATCCATGATATTACATCGCAAACTGGACCTAAAATATTTATAAATTAGTCAGGCATAATGTGTCGAAGTAGTTCTAAAAACAATAACCTTATTAGGGAGTAAAGGATGAATGAAATAACCCCCTCAGATAATTCAACTCGGGAGCTGTCAAAAGAAGAAAAGGAAAAAGTTAATGAGATAACAAATCTCATTGATTATACTGATTCTTCTTCTTTAATTCGTTACGGTGTTTCTATTCAAAATAATATT
>CAMYJJ010000066.1 GCA_947258735.1 Thermodesulfovibrionia bacterium
TCACATTAATACACTAATAGTATAAGGAGATGTATCATGTCTAAAAAAAGTGTTGAAGACCTCTTAATTGCCGGAGGAGAAAACGAAGAATTGCGTATGCGCTATGATGCACTTAAAACAAAATAGGATTTTATTGCGCTGGCGGTCAATGAAGGATACGATTTCACATTGGATGAATTCGATGCGGTCCTGAATGAGTCCGGAGATTCATTTGACCTGATCGGCAATCCTGCCAAACGGCAGATATGGTGGAAATAGAGTGGCAAAAAATGAACAAAGAATGACGATTTACGAAGGGAGAAAAGAAAGTGACGAATAGCGATTGACGATTAACGATTTACGAAGTAAAAAAAGATCTTCATTATAAATTCATCCGTTACTTCGTCACCTTGCCTACCGGCAGGCAGGTTCGTCATTCGTTACTCGTCAATCGTCACCTTCCTTTCCTACTTCGTCAATCTCTGTTTATCTTTTATAACTCTAATAATCAAAAGGATATATAAAAATGGAAGACATGCTCATATCACCCTTAACTCTATCATTACTTTTTTGTGCAGTTGCTTTTGCATATTCTTCTGTGGGGCTTGGCGGCGGCTCTTCCTATACAGCAATTATGGCCATTCTGGGTGTCAGCACGGTGGCTATCCCGATGATCTCTTTAACGTTAAATCTCCTTGTCACGAGCGTAGGCAGTGTTAATTATATCCGTAGCGGACATGCCCGCCTTAAACTGCTTATGCCGTTCATGTTCTCATCGATACCCATGTCATTCCTGGGAGGGTCCCTGAAACTTCCAAAGGAACTCTTCTACTGGATACTCTTTGCAACCTTAATATTTGTGGCTCTGCGATTATATGTATGGGAAAGAGCAACCATACAACTGCGCCTCAGTAAAGCGGGAAAAACAGCCCTTTCCCTTGCGGCCGGTTCAGTCCTGGGGCTCATTGCCGGCATTGTAGGAATCGGGGGCGGTATTTATCTTGTACCTCTGATCATCGTTCTTGGACTAGGTACCGAAAAGGAGGCTGCGGCCTGCGGTGTTATCTTTATTTTTGTCAATTCCATTTCCGGTCTGATTGCACGTCTCCAGTTCAACTCAATCGATCTGGATCAAATCATCCTTCCGATCATCGCCGTGTTAATCGGCAGCACCTGGGGATCATTCATGGGAGCAGTAAAGTACAGGCCCCGGACCATGCAGAAGGTTCTTAGTGCGGTGATACTTGTTGCGATTGTTTTTCTGGGGAGGAAAGTGTTTGCAGGTTGATTGTTTGAAAACGGATTTAACAAAGAATGACGAAGATTAAGAACAGAGATTGACGATTGACGAGTAGCGAATAACGAATGACGAAGTAACGGATGAACGAGAATAACGTTTTATATTTATTTCGCAAATCTCTACTCGCCACTTTCTTTTCAACCTTCGTAAATCGTAACTCGTCAATCTCTACTCGTCAATCTCCTTTCATTTTTACTGTATGTCTGCAGTTGCCGGTCTAATTCTATACTGAGACATAACATCTACCAAACAATTTTGCAGGACATTTTTGTAGTTCAACCTACATTAAGGTAGTCTATGCTATTTGCTTTTACTTTAATTACAAGAAGTTATAGCCTGGCATGGTTTTCGCAAAAACGCTCTTCATGATTTCATTAAAGGAGAAAATCAGGACCCTTGAAAAAGAAGAAATAATTCTCGCCCTTATGGAATGTAACGGTGTCCAGGCAAGGGCCGCAAGAAAACTTGGCATTACAGAACGGATGATCGGGTACAAGATCAAGAAGTACAACATTGAAATAAAGGAGGTGGGGAAAGACGGTAGTCAGTAGTAAGGAGTCAGGAGAAGATAAAAATTTAAAAAAGGAGAAAAAAATGAAAAAAGTATTAATTGCATTATTGGCAACAGTCATATCAATAGGGTGTATATCATCTTATGTACAGGCAGCAGCAACTTCAGGCAGTGCATCAGTTGGCATTTTCAATAGCTATATGTGGCGAGGGTTTGAGCTTCATGAGGATGTTGCCATACAGCCTTCTGTTGGAATTACCTATGGCGGTTTTGGAGCAAATCTGTGGTCAGATATTAATGGAGATACAGGTGAAATTACTGAGACAGATGTAACAGTAAACTATACCTTTTCCAAAGACAGGATAGGATTTGATATCGGGTATATCTTTTATGGACTGGAAGGGATTGACGAGACACAGGAGCTTTATGTTGCAATCAGTTACGACACATTATTAAGTCCCTCATTAACCCTGTATTATGACTTTGACGAGGGAGACGGGGCCTTTATAGTGGCATCGGTTGGACATGATGTAGCAATCAATCAAGATATTGCCGTAAGCCTCGGGGCCTCCATCAGCTATAACGCAGAAAGCGCATATGCTGTTGGAGATTACAGTGCACTGCATAATGGAGAAATTTCAGCTTCTACGAGTATTCCTGTCTACGAAGCGATATCAATCTCTCCCATGCTTGCGTACTCTTTTTCGCTCAGTGATGAAGCTGAAAGCGCAATAAAAGCTTTAAGTGCAAATGGAGACGACAACAACTTCTTTTATGGAGGCGCCAGCGTATCCTTAAGTTTCTAACTATTTAAAACAGGAGGAAAATAAAATGAAACGATTTATGACCTTACTAACCTTACTATGTACACTGGCAGTACCATTAATGGTGTTTGCCGAAGAGGCAGCACCTGCGGCAGGTCCTTCCCTTGGGCTGACTATCAGCAATGTCTGGATGATGATAGCAACCTTTCTGGTATTTATCATGCATCTGGGATTTGCATCGCTTGAGGCAGGACTGACACAGTCTAAAAACACCGTAAACATCCTGTTTAAAAACACGATGATACCGGCCATAGGTCTACTGACATATGCATGGTTTGGTTTTAACCTTATGTACCCCGGCACATTTAACGGTATACTGGGCTTCGCCGGGTTTGGCCTGCCCTTTCCAACAGTAGGAGGCGCTCTGGACCTTTCATACAACGAAGGGTATACGTACTGGACAGACTTCCTGTTTCAGGGGATGTTCGCTGCCACTGCAGCTACTATAGTTTCCGGTGCAGTTGCAGAAAGGATCAAGCTTCCGTCCTTTCTGGTATTTTCAGCCATTTTTGTAGGGCTCGTCTATCCGATCCTCGGCTCATGGAAATGGGGCGGCGGTTGGCTGGACAGCATGGGATTCTATGACTTTGCAGGCTCAACCCTCGTTCACTCGGTAGGCGGCTGGGGTGCGCTCATAGGAGCTATTATGCTTGGAGCGAGAAAAGGCAAGTATGTGAATGGCAAGATCAAACCGATTCCGGGCCACAGCATGCCTCTGGCAACGATTGGTGTGTTCCTGCTCTGGCTGGGATGGTTTGGATTTAACGGCGGCTCAGTATTAAGTGCTGATCCTGCACTTGTATCGCTGACGCTGGTAACCACATGTATAGCGGCAGCAGCCGGGATTGTAGGTGCCATGCTTACGACGTGGACTATTTCGAAAAAACCTGACCTCTCGATGGTGCTGAACGGTTGTCTTGCCGGACTCGTGGGTATTACCGCAGGTGCTGACCAGATGGGACTGGGTTCCTCATTCTGGATTGGATTGATCGCGGGCGGTCTGGTTGTTGTGTCGGTCATGATGATTGATAAGTTAAAAGTGGATGATCCTGTCGGTGCGATATCAGTACATCTTGTATGCGGTATCTGGGGCACCCTTGCAGTAGGCATCTTCGGTGCCATGGCAGGACTGAAGCAGTTCGGTATACAGCTGATGGGAGTTGGTGCGTACGGCATCACAACAGCAATTGCTGCGATGATCATCTTCTCACTGGTAAAGGCAACCATGGGACTGCGGGTATCCGAAGAAGAGGAAGCGGAAGGCCTTGACCTTGGAGAGCACGGCCTTGAGGCTTATCCTGATCTTGCAATGTCGCCCGGGGCAAAGGGCAGTGCCTTATAAATGAAACTCCCTATTAAACAAAACAGGGATTCCAATGTATCCTCCCCCGTGATGGGGGAGGATAATTAAAAGGAGGAATATACAATGAAAATGGTTGCAGCCATTATTAAACATTTTAAACTTGATGAAGTAAGAGACGCCCTGAACAAAATCGGTGTTCAGGGAATGACCGCAATAGAGGTCAAGGGATTCGGCAGACAGAAGGGACATATGGAGGTGTATCGTGGAGTTGAGTATGAGGTAAAGTTCCTTCCCAAGGTGAAAATTGAAGTTGCCGTATCTAACGAAAAGCTCGATGAAGTTCTGAGCGCAATTCAGAGCAGCGCAAAAACCGGCGAAATAGGTGACGGCAAGATCTTTGTCTACGGACTTGAAGATGTTGTCAGAATAAGAACCGGTGAACATGGAGAAGAAGCTCTGTAATCATTGGAGAGAATAGCACACGTTTAAATTCATATTCATGCTGGACCCCTGCAGCAGAGAAAGGGTCCAGCATGAATCTCAGCAAATTCAAGGAACAACAAACCACGACACAAAAATGCACTACAATTATGTAGTTCAAAACTACATTAATGTAATATTTTCAATATACTTCTTCATAACTTTCAATATGTTACAAGCTGGCATGGTTTTAGCAATATCTATGTATGATTACCATGGTTTCATTACATAAGAGAATAGAGACATATGAAAGTGACACAATCACTAAAGCTCTCGAAGAATGCAATCATGTAATGGCGCAGGCCGCCAGGAAACTGGGCATTACCGAAAGAATGATCGGATATAAAATCAGAAAGTACAACATTAAAGTCCTGAAAGGAGATGTTGAAAGTAATGAATATTAAAAAAGTTTTTACAGCAATCATGCTCTTTTTCCTGGCGCTGCCGCTAAACGCGCTCGCAGATGAAGCAGCATCAATAAACAGCGGTGATACTGCATGGATGATAGTGGCAACTGCACTGGTGCTGTTTATGACCATACCGGGCCTCTCACTCTTTTATGGAGGACTGGTAAGATCAAAGAATGTGCTGTCCATATTTGTCCAGTGCTTTGCCATCACATGTCTTATGTCGATTTTGTGGGTCATCTATGGTTACAGCATTGCCTTTGATGGAACAGGCATGGAGCCGGGGATCTTCAACTTCCATTCACTCTTTGGAGGTTTGAATAAAGTCTTTCTTTCAGGCGTGGGAGTTGACAGCGTGTCAGGAACCATCCCCGAGACAGTATTTCTTATTTTCCAGATGACCTTTGCAATTATTACCCCTGCATTAATGGTGGGTGCTTTTGCCGAAAGGATGAAGTTCAGTGCAGTCATGCTTTTTGTAACAATATGGTTCACCTTTTCGTACCTGCCTATTTGTCATATGGCCTGGGGAGGAGATGGAGCACTGTTTGCAAACTGGGGAGTGCTTGATTTCGCAGGGGGAACAGTAGTCCATGTTAATGCCGGTATAGCAGCACTTGTGGCCTGTCTGATGGTGGGCAAGCGTAAGGGTTTTGGCCATGTAGCCATGCTGCCCCACAATGTGCCCTTTGTCCTTATAGGAACAGGCATGCTCTGGGTCGGCTGGTTCGGGTTTAATGCAGGCAGTGAGCTGGCAGCTGACGGGACCGCAGGCATGGCCATGCTCGTCACACAGGTTTCAACAGCAACAGCAGCATTAAGCTGGATGTTTGTGGAATGGGCCCGGTCAGGTAAACCTACAGCAGTTGGTATCGCAACAGGTGCTGTGGCAGGACTGGTTGCAATCACTCCGGCCTCAGGTACAGCCGGCCCCATGGGCGCAATCCTTATAGGATTCCTATCAGGATCATTGTGTTATTTTTCTGCAACGTCAATGAAGAGGGCACTGGGCTATGATGACAGCCTGGATGTTTTTGGTGTTCATGGCATTGGCGGGATCATCGGTGCAGCCATGACCGGATTCTGTGCAGCTGAATTCATGGGCGGAGCCGGAATTGAGGCAGCAAGCGTTGGAGCTCAGGTATGGGCCCAGATAAAAAGTATTATTGTTACTATCGTATGGAGCGGCAGTGTTGCATTTGTTTCATTAAAGATTATTGATGCTGCAATAGGTATCCGGTCTGAAGATAAGGATGAAGTACAGGGACTGGACATCAGTGATCATGAGGAAGCTGGATATAACATTACATAACATTGATGTTATTACATATATCTCAACCTGTACGTTTTTTTAATTGTTCTTTGACAACTTAATATCCCTACAAAATTGTAGTCACTACATTTTTGTAGGGAGAGGCATGTCCTTACCCCTTAAATTTAAAGGTTTTCAGTGTGGTACGCTTCTTGATATCTAACTCCCGATATGAACATTAAATACCGGGAGGATATTCAATGAAAATGGTTGCAGCTGTCATCAAGCATTTTAAGCTGGATGATGTAAGAAAGGCCCTTACAGCGATAGACGTTCTGGGCATGACCGCCATCGAGGTCAAGGGTTTTGGAAGACAGAAGGGGCACATGGAAGTGTACCGCGGAGTGGAGTACGAAGTACAGTTCCTGCCCAAGGTCAAAATCGAAGTCGCAGTGGCTGAAGAAAAACTTGATGATGTTTTGAGCGCAATACAGAAAAGCGCGAAAACTGGAGAGATAGGAGACGGAAAGATATTCGTTTACGACCTTAATGAGGCCATCAGGATCAGAACCGGAGAAAGGGGCAAGGAGGCACTATGAGGAAATATCAAATGTCAAAAATCAAATGTCAAAATTTCGGATTAAGAATCATCTTCTTCATTGTAACGCTATTACTTTCAATCAGTTCTTCTCATGCAGCTGAGACCTCAGTCCTGGATTCAGGTGATACTGCGTGGATACTGGTTGCTACTGCTCTTGTTCTGTTCATGACCCTTCCTGGGCTCGCACTGTTTTACGGTGGATTGGTAAGAACAAAGAACGTTCTTTCTGTATTACTGCAATGTTTTGCGATATCCGGAGTGGTAACAATTCTCTGGCTTGCCGGAGGATACAGCATAGCCTTTTCAGAGGGAACGGCATTTGCAGGGGGATTATCTAAAGCCTTCTTTGCAGGGATGCTCGAAAATTCCCTGAGCGGAACCATACCTGAATCCTTGTTCGCACTGTTCCAGATGACATTTGCCATTATTACCCCTGCTCTTATCATAGGCGGCTTTGCCGAGAGAATGAAATTTTCGTCCATACTGCTCTTTTCTTCCTTATGGCTGATCATTGTCTACTGTCCAATTACCCACTGGGTGTGGGGCGGCGGATGGCTGCAGCAGATGGGCCTTCTCGATTTTGCAGGAGGTACGGTCGTACATATTACAGCTGGAGTGGCCTCACTTGTTGCCGCTCTCGTACTGGGCCGCAGAGACGGATTTCCTCATACATCAATGCCGCCGCACAATATGACAATGACCGTCAAAGGAGCAGGAATGCTCTGGGTAGGCTGGTTCGGATTCAACGGGGGAAGCGCTCTTGCAGCAAATGGTGATGCTGCCATGGCAATGCTTGTTACACATATCTCTGCCGCTGCAGGTGCAATGACATGGATGTTTTATGAGTGGAAGAAATTTGGAAAACCAACTGCGCTTGGTACAGTAACAGGAATGGTAGCCGGACTGGGTACCATTACACCGGCTTCCGGATTTGTAGGGCCGGCAGGGGCGCTTGTCATAGGTATTACTGCAGGAATTATCTGTTTCAATGCAGTCTTATACATGAAAACAGTGCTTAAGGTGGATGACTCACTTGATGTCTTCCCCGTGCATGGAGTAGGAGGGATAACAGGCACACTGCTGGCAGGTGTTTTTGCATCAACAGGCCTTGGCATATTCAGCGGACAGGGATTTGCCTCCGGTATAAGCAGCATGTCTGAACAGCTCTATGTTCAGTCCATAGGAATTGCTGCTACAGCAGGTTATACAGCAGTTGCTACATTTGTCATTCTTAAAGTCGTCAACGCTGTCACAGTTTTGCGCGTCTGTAAGGAATGTGAGGTAGAGGGGCTTGACGTTTATGGCCATGGTGAGCAAGGATATATTCTTTAAAAATGTCAAATGTCAAAGCTCAAATTACAAATATTTTGTCATTAAGTCATTTAGCATTGATTTGACATTGGGATTTTGTCATTTGAAATTTATTTAATACAATTATGTCAGTTTTAATTATCAAGAATACAGAAAACGAGGGACCCGGTACCATCGAGGAGTTCCTTAAAGAAAAGGGATTGTCTTACGAGATCCTGAACATGAACAGCTGTCATGCTGAGATCCCTGATGTTAAGGACTACACCCATCTGGTAATCATGGGCGGACCAATGGCCGTCTATAATATAGACAGCCATCCGTTCCTTCACTATGAAGCTGCTATCATCAGGGCATTTATAAAGAGTGATAAACCTGTTCTCGGTATCTGCCTCGGGGCCCAGATGATAGCCTATGCATTGCGTGTTGATGTGTATCAGGGAAAGACACAGGAAGTCGGATGGTACAGGGTGGATCTGACAGAGGATGGCATGAATGATAGCGCCATGGCAAGCCTTGCCACAGATGGAACAAAACAGGCGGATGTCTTTCAGTGGCATGGAGACACGTTCAATATTCATAAGAATGCTGTAAGATTAGCCACATCTGATTCTTATGAAAATCAGGCGTTCAGGTATAAGGTAAATGTCTACGCACTTCAGTTTCATATTGAAGTGACACCTGAGATGATCAGGGAATGGTTTGAGAAAGAGGAGGGTCATGATGCAGAGGAAATGGTTAACAAAGCTCTTGAGATATTCCCTGAATATAAGAAAAGGGCATTTACATTTTATGAAAAGTTTTTCAGTTGATTATTAATGAGTTATCGTCATGTAGTTTGTCATGCCCGAAATCAGTAATCGGGCATCCAGACTTGTCCCAGAAAAAGATGGGAACTGTAAAGTTCTGGATTCCCGCTCAACAGATTACGGGAATGACGGCCCACTGTTTTAATATATGTGCAGATACTAATTAATCACTATTAACTTAAAACTAATAACCAAAAACTAAGAACTTACCAAAAGGAGGAAGTAAATATGACACCCAAAGACGTAGTAACATTTGCCCAGGAAAACAACGTGGTCATGGTGGACTTCAAGTTCATCGATTTTCCCGGGATCTGGCAGAATTTTTCAGTTCCTATCAGCGAGTTTGAAGAATCAACATTTGAAGAAGGTCTGGGTTTTGACGGTTCATCCATAAGGGGGTGGCAGGCGATCAATGCATCTGATATGCTGATTATTCCGGACCCTGCATCGGCCATTCTTGATCCTTTCAGGAAGTATCCCACATTGAGCCTGGTATGCAATATTGTCGATCCCATTACCAAAGAACCCTACTCCAGGGACCCGAGATTTATTGCACAGAAGGCCATTCAGCATATGAAGTCAACCGGGGTGGGAGATACCGCGTATTTCGGTCCTGAAGCCGAATTTTTCATTTTTGATGATGTACGTTACGAACAGACCGCAAACAGCGGATTTTATTTTGTAGATTCAGTTGAAGGCATCTGGAATACAGGTTCTGATGAGGGGCCGAACCTAGCATATAAACCTCGACATAAGGAGGGTTATTTCCCTGTACCCCCAACAGACACCATGGAAGATCTCAGGACAGAAATGGTTACCATAATGCAGAAATGCGGAATTCATATCGAGGCCCAGCATCATGAAGTTGCAACAGGCGGCCAGGGTGAGATTGATATGAGATTTGCCCCTCTGGTTGAGCAGGCTGATAAGCTGATGCTCTTTAAATATATCGTGAAAAATGTTGCATATGCCCATGGCAAGACCGCAACATTCATGCCGAAACCATTATTTGGAGACAATGGAACAGGTATGCATGTTCACCAGAGCATCTGGAAAGACGGCAAACCGCTCTTTGCAGGAAACGGATACGCGGGAGTCAGCGAAATGGCCCTCCATTACATAGGGGGCATACTGAAACACGCGCGTGCTCTGGCAGCATTTACAAATCCTACAACTAATTCTTACAAGAGGCTTGTACCTGGATTTGAGGCCCCGGTGAACCTCGCCTACTCAGCCAGAAACAGGTCGGCCTCCATCAGGATCCCGATGTATTCAGCATCTCCAAAAGCAAAGAGGGTCGAGGTGCGGTTCCCTGATCCTTCATGCAACCCGTATCTTGCATTTTCAGCAATGCTGATGGCCGGTCTTGATGGAATAGAGAACAAGATCGATCCGGGTGAGGCAATGGACAAGGACCTCTATGAATTACCGCCTGAGGAACTCGCAAACATCCCGCAGATGCCGGGGGCTCTCGATGAAGCAATGGATGAACTCGAAGCAAATCATGAGTTCCTTTTGAAAGGCAATGTATTTACTGAAGACGCCATCACCAAATGGATTGAGTACAAAAGGGAAAATGAGATCGATGCACTGAGACTCAGACCTCACCCCTACGAATTCTTCATGTATTACGATATTTAATATTACATTGACCGAAAGGCATGGGCTGCCGGCAGCGGCCTGTGCCTTTTTTTATTCTTATTGTCAAACTGTTTGATGATTTAGGCAGGCTTACCCAATGAAGACATACCCGCACATTCTGAATATGTTTTTGTATGCTCTGAGCAATTCATATGTCAGGTGATAACTCCTTGACTTTTTTAGCTTATTTTGTCAATATACCGAGGTCTTGAAGATTATGAATACTGAATAAGGCCATGAAACGCTCAGTGATATGGCCTTTTTTTGTTTTTTTATTGGTTTTTCTTGAGGTCTTAAGGGAATAGATTCTTGCAAAAGAGTGCCCTGTTCTCATATAACTTCAGGACTTTTATGATAAAGGAAAAATGACAACTAAACAGAATTATGTAAAAAAAATGGATGCCGGCATCATTTCAGACCGCTTCCCTACTGTAGCAGGCATTGTTATCAGGATGACATACTACCATAATGCGGAGAACCCAATCCTCATGCAGCGCACGGTTAACTTCTTCCCGGAAAGCTATGCGTTCTTTAATCTGGAGTGCATGATAAAAGGCTGTGAAAACGGTGGATTTGATCTGAAACGCATAATCTCAAAACAGATTAAGGATAAAAAAAAGGTAATTAAAGGGGACATGAGCTGCAAGGGCAAAAACGGGGACCTTCAAACAAACCATTCACGTATAGACTATGAAATAAAAATCAGTTACGGAAAAAAGACTAAAAAAATTACAGCAAAAAAGGCCGAAAAGAAATCTGAAAAACAACCTAAAAAGAAATCAGTTAAACCGGCCGGTAAGAAAGCCGTAAAGCCGGTCAAAAAGAAGACGGTCAAAAAGAAATCAGCTAAACCTGCCAGTAAGAAAGTCGTAAAGCCGGCCAAAAAGAAGACGGCCAAAAAGAAATCAGCTAAACCTGCCAGTAAGAAAGTCGTAAAGCCGGCCAAAAAGAAGACGGTCAAAAAGAAATCAGCTAAACCGGCCAGCAGGAAATCCGTGAAGCCGGCCAAAAAGAAAACAGTTAAAAAGAAGACTGCTAAACCTGCCGGTAAAAAATCCGTAAAACCAGCAAAAAAGAAAACAGTAAAAAAGAAATAGCTCCCCCAATGCTACCTGCTTCTGGAAAACCTGGACGCTTTCATCTTCTTTTTTCGGGCCTCGATACGCTTCCTTTTCTCCTTGACAGACGGTTTCTCATAAAATCTGCGTTTCTTAAGCTCCTTAAAAATACCTTCTTTATGAAGCTTTATTTTTAAATCTTTTATAGCCTTTTCAATATTGTTGCCAAAAACTTTAATTTCCAAATTACTCTAAATTCCCTTCTTACTCGATTTCCTTGTGAGTCCGTAATATTCATCAACCATAACGCTTTTAAAAACTGCAGCCTCACAGCCAACAATGCCGCGGGGGCCGCTTCTATAAAAAAATAGCGTTATTACTTTAACATAAATCATATTATTTAGTTTTAAATCGCTTCTTCCCCTTTTTCCCCGGTCCGTATTCTGATAACTTCCTGCAGATCATAAACAAAAATCTTGCCATCTCCTATTTCACCGGTCTTTGCAGAGACCTCAATAACATTCAGCACCTCATCCAGCTTGTCATTAGAAACAGCGACTTCTATTTTAATCTTGGGAAGAAACTGGACCTCGTATTCAACACCCCTGTAGACTTCCATATGTCCTTTTTGTCTGCCAAACCCCTTTACTTCAATAGCTGTCATGCCATGCACGCCAATTTCGGTGAGGGACTTTCTGACATCATCGAGCTTAAAATGCTTTATGACTGCTGCAATCATCTTCATGGAATTTTCCTCCGGTTTCTATTATTCTATATGCATGTTTAAAGGGCTATATTATCAAAAAATAAGCAATATTTCACGATTAATACAACTGGTATGCATATGACCAGTAATAAAGCATTTATGAAAAAAATTTCTGATGCCGTTTCATTCGTCCCTGACCCTGCCAGAGCAGAGAGAAATCTCATTCGGCTTATGGAAGATAACCCGGGCCTGAATGTATCTTCTGACGATCTTGAGGTCATTGCAAAGCTGTTCAGTTCAAGTCAGT
>CAMYJJ010000067.1 GCA_947258735.1 Thermodesulfovibrionia bacterium
AAGATTTTAATCAGCGCAAAAATCAATATCTACCATGGCTACGTCTTGATAATAAGATAAATTTCAGCTATGTATTTAATAAACAACCATATCTATACTGGTTCAAAACTGACGACATCATAAAAACACTTGAAGAAGCAGGTTTTAAAATACTTGAGATGAAAACTTCTCACATGATTCGAAATAAAATTACTAATCTTAAAGTGGGAGGGCTTTTATATATAGTGAGCAAGAAATGAAGATTAATAAGATCGTGGGATTTTAATTATTAATGATGCACTTGCTTATAGTTATATTTATTTCAGATGCATATTACTCCATTTCGTAACCACATATGAAACTGAGAAAATCATCGGCAATCAACATAGGGCAAACAAGAATAATAATTTATTATGAGAGTCTTTGATTTCATCCTGGCTATAATCGGGATATTAATTATATCTCCCCTTTTCTTAATATTAGCAGTACTCGTCAAGTTTTCTTCTCCGGGACCAATTATATATTCTCAGGAACGAGTGGGACGCAATGGTCGTATATTTCTTTTGTATAAAATGCGCACGATGGTAAATAATGCCGATCAGATAGGAACTTCCGTCACAACAGGGGAGGACCCACGTATTACAAAAATTGGTCGAATTCTGCGTAAAACAAAATTGGATGAATTACCTCAACTATTCAATGTATTAAGAGGGGATATGAGTATTGTTGGTCCAAGACCGGATGTGCCTGAGATTGTTAATCAATACAGTCCCGAGATGAGGAGAATATTGGAAATCCGCCCGGGCATCACGAGCAATGCGACATTGCATCTAAGAAATGAGGAAGACTTACTCTCACATGCCAATGATCCTGATAAGGCCTACCAAGATATTTTTATACCTGCAAAGATCACACTGGCAATGGAACATGTAGAGCGGAAGTCTTTTCTTTTTGATCTCAGTGTTCTTTTTCAGACAGTATGGGCTCTTACAGTTGGCAAAATATTCCCGATAAAAGAAGATGATTTTATTACTGAAATTAAACAGAATATAGAAAAATCGAACAGAACTACAGTGAATAAATTTCGTTCTTATAAACAGGATATAAAGGAAATGCAATGATACCGATAATAAGACCTACATTAATTGACTTTAAAGATGTGGAAAAAGAATTCCGCGAAGTCTGGTCATCAGGCCAGGTAACTGTCTCCAAATACACAAAACTATTTGAAGAGAAAGTAAAAAAAACATTAAAAGTCAATAATGTTATTGCGGTTGCAAACTGCACATCAGGTCTTATACTTGCGGTCAAAGCACTGGGCCTGAAAGGCGAAGTGATCCTGCCTGCTTTTACCTTTGCCGCAACCGCCCATTCACTAGTCTGGAATAACGTAAAGCCTGTCTTTTGTGACTCTGAAAAAGGGACGTACAATATTGACGTAAAAAAGATTGAGCCTCTCATTACAGAACGCACAACCGCAATTATGCCCGTGCATATTTTCGGCGTCGCACCCAGGATTAATGAGCTTGAAAAACTAGCGTCAAAATATAATCTGAAATTAATATTCGATTCAGCTCAAGGCCTGGGGGGCAAATATAAAGGGAAATTGTCCGGGGGATTTGGAGATGTCGAGGTTTTCAGCATGAGCCCCACAAAAGTCGTCAGCTCCATTGAAGGGGGACTCGTCACGACAAACAACGATGAACTTGCGGGAAAAATCAGGCAAATGAGAGATTATGGGAAAAGTCATGATGGCGAGGATATGGACTATATTGGATTGAGCGCCCGGATAAGTGAATTTCATTCAATCGTGGGGCTTAAGAATTTTTCTCACAGGAACAATCTCATAAAAAACCGGCTTAATCTAATAAAGCTGTACAAAAAGCACTTGAATGATCTCAGGGGTGTATCGTTCCAGAAGGTTCCTGATTATTGTAAATCTACGGGCAATTACATGGTAATTTTCATTGATGCTGAAAAGGCGCCTTCCTCAAGAGATGAAGTGCACAACTTCCTTAAGCAGAAGGGGATTCAGAGTAAGAAATATTTTTATCCTGCGCTGCACATGCAAAAGGCATATTTTAAGTACAGGAAGAAATATAAAGGGAAGCTCCCCGTTGCAGAGAAAGCTGCTCAGGAAGGCCTTGCTCTGCCGCTATACAGTCACATGGATAAAGGGTTAGTCAGTGAAATATGCGGCAAATTAAAGGAAATTCTTTAACAATATAGAAGTCTGCTGCTGAACGTGTCCTTTATCACCATCAACTATTATTTCCTCATTTTAACAGGTTACCGGCCCAAGATATCGATACCAGTTTCAAAGTTAGGCATTTTCATGCGGCAGCCCCATTGCTGATCCGCACCTGTTCTGCGTATATTGCAGGTGTTTTACCTTTCAATGACCCGTGTGGCCTAAACCGTGTTGTACTCTTTTAGCCACTGCGCTATTACTACCCTGGCTTCTTGGATAGATGTAAATATCCAGCGATCAAGGCAACCATCACGGAAGATGCCATTGAATGATTCACAGTATGCATTTTGCCATGGACTGCCCGATCAATGTAATGCGTTCCAACTCATTTTTCCTTCCTCACTTTAAAAGTTAAGTTCTTACTTCACCTCAACAGTCCCATCCTCCATTGTGATCGTTCCCTCTGTAACGGTCATGTCCCCATTAATGGACGTGAATCCCTCCATTCCTGAATAGCTGCAGTCAAGGCCGCCGACAAGGCTGATTGAGATATCGCGGTCACTATTGAAACTTTCATTCAATGTAATGGCCTTCATCTCAATTATATGCCCGTCCACTGTATTTGGATCACTATAGGCACTCTGCAGTGCCGGATGGTATACTGTCGTTGTCCCTGTCTTGACCGCCCTCGCAGGTGGCCCCCCGGGATAGATGTTCAGATCACTGTCGTTACAGTCTGTGTTGTCCAATACATAGTCCGGCGGACCTGATGGCTGGTCACATTGCTGTATATTAACAGTAGGATTGCCATAGTTGTCACCGTCAGTATCAGGATGCCAGTATGTATCCGGATGGATGGCAGCATCCCCATCATTACAGTCAGTACTGTTTAATACGTAGTCCGGCGGACCTGCAGGCCGGGAACATTGCTGCTGGGGATTTGACAGCGTGCCGAAGCCGTCACTGTCCGTGTCCTCGTACCAGGAGGTCGCTGGATTTATCGCTGAATCAGTGTCATCGCAGTCCGTGCTGTCCGTCACATAGCCTGCCGGCATATCGCACGCTACTATTGTGTTACCGGCGTCTCCATAGCCGTCTCCATCTGAATCACTGTAGTAGATAATCATGCATACCTCAAGCCCCATTTCATCCATATACCAGCCTGCATAATTGTTATTAATGTCATCAACTGTATCAAATGTTAATTTAAACAGCGCTGTTTCTCCGGCATAGCTTTCCAATGGGATATCAACTTTGTACCACTGGTTTTCCCTGCCTGAAAGGGTTTTTATCACTGTCCAGTTCTGTCCGCCGTCCGTGGAAATGGATACTGTTCTTATATCATTGGCCTCTTCATTCTCTGTCTGCTCCCAGCTCCAGAATGAAAACATCTCTGATGATCCGATATCATAGGGAGGAGAAATGACGGTCCCGCTGTTTGCTGTGCCGGTGTCATAATCCCCGGTGCTATCCTGACCATACCACCAGGAACTGGTGCATGCTGATGCAAAAGGCCGTCCGCCGGGAGTGGCTGAATCAGCCACCTCATGCCAGAGCCCGGTAGCGGGCATGACTTCATCCGCTCCTATATCGACTATGCAGTTGATTATCCGGGCGTCCCCTTCGAAGTCCGAGGTGGTTGATGCTGCAGCAGCGTTATCGCCCATGTTGATGAGCGGCGACAGGTATGACAGGTGGTAATTCCCGTCTGCGTAGAGGGGATCCACATTGACATTGTTTCCGAGGTCATTGTAAGGACCTACTACAACTCCTATATCAGAATAGGAGGCAGTGACTAAACCTCCTGTAATATAAATATCGCTGCTGGAATTCCCCCAGACAACAGTATTATATATGTCGATTTCTAATTCACCCACACCATTTGAAGAACTATGTACTCCAATGTTATTACTTGTGATTGTATTATTCATCAGATTTATAAATATTCTTTCATCCCAGCCCTGTCTTACACTAATTCCTGTGCCATTGCCTGCTATTATATTGTTAATCATATGATGATATTGATATTCATAATCGCCTTCTATTCTAACACCATAGCTGTTATTAATTATTTTATTATTGATAAGTAATAGAGACGAAACCCATGGTTGATAAGAATCAATCCCGTAGTCATTGTCTAACACTATGTTATTGATCATAGTCAATAGGCTGACATCTCTTATCTTAACGCCGCTGAGATTTTCTGATATAATGTTATTTAAAAGAGTTAATACTATCTCTTGCCAACCAACAGCTATGTGGCCTTGTATGGTGTATGCTCTGACACCGTAACTGCCATTTGTGAGAGTAAATCCTTCTATGGTAATTTCTATCTGAATATCATCATCATAATAATATAAATAAGGATCAAGATAAAAAATCATTCCAGCAATCAACCCGCTATATGGTATGATACTACCTCTACCATTTGTTTCTCCATCAATGACAGTCAGGGACGGGTCTTCATTCCGCACACTAAAATCACTATTCCAGCCACCCTGGATAGTCAGGCCTGAAATTGTTCTTTCTATTACAACATTTTCATGATACGTCCCCTGGGCTACCTTAATGGTATCAGAGGAATTAGACTGCAAAAA
Organism: Thermodesulfovibrionia bacterium; assembly: GCA_947258735.1. The sequence goes on from CAMYJJ010000067.1 coordinate 4,768, forward strand.
GGCATACTGAATAGTCCCGCATGGAAATAAAGGATCTGAGCAGTCACCGGTATCAACTCGCCCTTCCAGCACATATCGGTCACGGGATATAGGAACTGTATAGTCAAATGTCTCATTTGCCGGTGATAGCGGGGTGCCGCATGTGTCATCATCACCGGTGACCTCAAGAGTTTTTATTCTGTCCGTCCATCCAGCAGTATCGACCATGCTTGCTTCAGCATGATTTCCGCTAAAGAGCACTCTTGGACAGTTGATTAGATCTATTTCCGTTCCATGAGAAGTGTCAGTTGGGGGTTCTCCGTCATTTGTGAGATAAATTCCATCTATCAAATGATTTCGTTCACGCACCCATATATTGATTGTGTGAATCCCCGGGGTTAAATTAATTGTATTTGTCCCGGTCTGGATACTTGATGACCACACCCACTGGTTGTATGTTCCCCCTTCATGCAGGGCTCCTACACAGGTACCATCCACCCCTATAAAAAGTGAGTCTGTAGATGTATCCGCGGCATACCCTCTCATCCACACCGTATACAAGTCTGCGTCATTTTCGTTCACATACACCCGGAATTCTTTTCCCTCGTCAACAGGTGGGCAGCTGCTCCCACTCCCTTCGTCACTCCTCAGGTACCCGCTTCCAAGATAACCCCCCTGTGCCGTCTCTTCCAAAAACGTTCCCAATCCCTGGACGATAGTTCCTGAAAAATCTTCCGCATCTATATATGTACCGCCCGGATTTACATAGCATAACGGAAGCCTCTCCGTCACCGTGTACGTCAGGTTCTTCGTATTGACTGTGTTCACTATCGAAGTCAGATCTATTGTGTTTCCGGTCAGTGATTGGTCCTCGGTTATCGATATGAACCCTGTCTCTACACAGACACCTTCCAGATTGGCCGTGATTGTGTAACTTCCCGCTGCCCATCCGTACACGCCTATATACCATACAGTCGCGCCGGTATTTGGTAATATGCATGTCTCTGCACTTGTACCGCCGCTGAATGATCTGCAGTCGTACGTACTCAACGTAGGCAAGAGCCCGGCTCGTACATACAGGTCAACATCTGCAGATAGACCCGTTAACAGAGCCTCCAGCTCTATGTCTGTAGCAGAAGAACTGATCTGGTAATATTCCCACTCCTTGTAAGCAACAGAACCTGTTTCTGAAACGCCAGAAACAAGGACTGTCATTTTAATTTTAAATTCGTCCGCCCCTATGTCCGTCGTTGCTGTGCCGTTGCCATCTCCGTCTATCGGTCTTATATCCCCGTCAAAGTCAGCAGAGGGCGCATTAATGTCTGTTCCCGCATCTATGCAGGGTGAGCCTGCCTGCAAATGATAATCACTGTTGACATGATTTATAAAAAGGGGATCAGCATTGATATTATTGCCGAGGTCATTATACGTACCGGGTTCGACAGGGTCATTTACGACATCCCCTATATCAGAATAGGATGCATTCACTACGGTCGTACTATTAGGGCTCTCATTAAGAAAAATGTCATCACCACTGCCTGTCGCGGAATTCCCCCATATGATCGTGTTTATTATATCTACTGTTGTGTTTGAGAAAGACCGTGACTCTGCATATAATCCCCCGCCATCAGACGTGGCACTATTCCCTTTTATCGTGTTGTTTATGAGAGATAAATTTATCGTTCCGTAACCTTGTGCGGATATATAAACTCCCCCTCCCTCAGGCGAACCACTATTCCCTGTTATTACGTTATTTGCAAAAACCGCTGTGATCCTGCCAAGAGAATACAGATAGACTCCGTTTGAGTTATTTCCTGTGATCATATTGTTGTTAAGGTATAAATTAATTTCTACATAGGAGGCAGTTGCGGTATAAATCCCTGTATCAAGATTCCCTGTTATTACATTGTCATTAAGGTTTAATGTAATCCTACTGGAAAAAGGACAGCATGTAGCATGTGTAATAATTCCCCTGTTGCCGTTTGTGATCGTGAAGTTTTGTATCGTTATCTCTATCTCTATTTCATCTGCTGCAATAGCAATTACGTCCCCGTCAGCAATCCCATCTTCCGTTGTATCTCCATCTACTACCGTTAGTGAAGGATCTTCATTTCTCGTGCTGAAATCAGTGCTCCAGCCTCCCTGCACGAATAAGCCGGTGATGTAAAATGGTATGGAAATATTTTCATTGTAGGTGCCCTGGGCCACTTTGATGTAATCATAATGACCTGCCTGGTCTATGGCATATTGTATTGTCCTGCATGGTGATAATGGATTTGTACAGTCTCCTGCATCAATGCCTGCGGGACCTACATATCTTTGTTCTCTGTATGTTGCACGGGGTTTGGCAATGTTATTTCTGGGGTCAATGATTTGACCGCCCGTTAATAGGTAGTCTTTTATGTCTGTCGGTGAATAGTATGATCCTGTTTTGCTCTCCGCATAGCTCTGCAGCAGAGCGGCCAGACCGGCAGCATACGGAGATGCAGCAGAGGTACCTCCAAAGGTTCCTGAATAACCTCCGCCGTCTGTCGGGGTGTATGCATTATTACTGGGCGCAAGCATATCAAGAATCTCAGCGCTGTTTGAGTAACATGCGACCTGGTCCGGAGATGTCGTTGCATCACTGCATACCCCATATGTGGGACTGCCAATGTCGGCATCATATACTGCTCCCACTGATATCGCGTTACTCAGGCACGCCGGGGATCCTATTCCATCCACATACCCGTCATTTCCGGAGGAGACCAGTAACGTGATTCCATTTGCTACTGCATTGTTTGCCGCGGCAGCAAGAGATTGATGGCTGCCGTCGCATGATGATAAATATTTACCTCCCCCAAAACTCGTATTGATGACAAGAATGGGATTGGCCGGATCATCGTTCTTATGAGATACAGCCCACCCCCACGCCGCAATGATATCAGATTCATATGCTCCACCGCTGCATCCAGAGATAATCTTAAGTGCATACAGCTTCGCATTGTGTGCCACTCCCCCTATATAATCACCCGGCCCCGATGCAAGTGTCCCCGCAGCAATGCCGGCCACAGATGTGCCATGTCCCTCGCAATCCAGAGGATCAGCATCAATGTCACCAAAATCATAGCCCCCGATCACCTTGCTGTTGGGGAATCCGCCTCCTCCAAGCATCGGGTGGTTATAGTCTATCCCCGTATCCACTACCGCAATCGATACTCCCGATCCATTATATGACGTTCTGGCGGGCAGCGCGTTCATCAGCGGTATCCCCTGCGCCATATGCGCCTCGACCTTTGCGTCTTCTTCAATTACTGCCACGTCAGATAACGACGCTATTTTCTGGATACCCTTTTGATCAACTCTTGCAGAGAAGCCCAGGATATTTTTAAACCGATGCTTTATTTTCAGCTGTGATGCGGGGATCTTGTTTAAAACACTGTTCTGCCTCGAGTGTATTGATGCCTGACTCGTCGCCATCTGAGCCGGGTGGTCAGCCTTGACCGTAGGAATAAAGTCCTGGTATCCCTTTAGCAGTACTATGACATCGAGCTGCTTGTCTCCGCGATTCAGCTTTTGGAGGGTTTTTGCATCTATTTTTCCATGAGTTACATTACTGCCAAAGGTCAAACTGGCGCTGAGAGTGAAAACTGAAACTAAAAGAATTACCGTTATCGAATTACGCTTCATTTCTCCCCCCCCTCGAACGCGGAGCAAGCAGTAGTTTCGGTGAGTCAGGCAATTTTGTCCGCTCATGGTGAGAGATGATAATCTGCAACGCACAGTTTCAGATAAAAGCCCAACCCCCTATAAAGTATAATTATACTCGATCATTCGGTATCTGTCAACAAATTGGCACGATCAAAACAATCCAATACCGGAGGGCACTGAAATTCATTTAATTCAATGACTTACGGCAAGTATTATATGGGCATTTTTTCAGGAAAGAGAGACATACGAGAACCACAGCACACTTTGTTATAATATAAGTGATTTTTGATGAACTCGAATGGGCCTGGTTTACCACACAAATAACTCTGATGGAGAACTGCTACTCTGTTGTGCAACTCATAGATGCACTATTTGGCAGTATTTGAAGTATATTTCATACACATTTACTTTTTATTTTGAACTATGACTAAAGTTAACAATCAATCTAATTCTCTTTCAAATTAATGAGTTAAGAATTCATTGACTGTGGGCATTGAAATTGCATATAACAAATAATGGCATTAAGCCAGGTAAATGCTAATCCTGTGACTCAAATCACTTTTAATTAAATCGCATTGGATTATTGTATAAATATGAGAACAATAAAATTTCTGGAGGATATATAACTAATGAGAATTAAACATTTCCTGTTAATTATTGCTGTCATTATGAGTGTTGCAATTGCTGGAGAAGCTTCTGCAGCCACCTATTATTATGCTGATCCAAATGGCTCAGGCTCTACCTGTTCAGTAGGCTCTCCCTGCAATTTACTCTATGCAGTCAACACAAAAGCCGCACCAGGAGACACGGTATATTTAAAAAACGGAACATATTATCAAACACTCGACATAACTAAATCAGGGACAAGTGGCAACCCGATTACTGTTAAGGCATTAAATGATGGCGGTGCAATCATAGACGGTCAGTTTACCAGAACAAACATAAAAATCTACGAAAAGAGTTACATCAATGTTGAAGGGATTGTGTCAAAAGACGGTGATGAATATAATGTTTTGATTTCAAGATCAAACAATATAAATGTTAAAAGAGTCTCAGCTTATAATATTAACTATAACGTGAAAGGAACAGTTTTTCTTGTCTATTTAAGTAACAATGTTCTTGTAGAAGATAGTGCCGCAACAGGATGGGGTAGAAATATGTTCAATTTCAATAAATCTAATTACATTATAATTAGAAGGTCATTTGCTGCGTGGAGGGGATGGGCAAACGCAGGGGCTATGGCTGGTGACAATTATTGCCTACAGATATATGATTCGTCTAATAATATAATAGAAAATTTTGTGTGTGTACCGCACAGTAGCAGACAAAATGTAGATTATGGTGGAGTTGCCAACTGGGATAATTATAGCGGTGTTTATACAAATAATAACAGATGGATTGGAAATGTCTTCAGTTTAGATAATCAAGCATATACGGCAATGTATGATGCAGGAAAACATAGAATGTATGGTAATACGTTTAAGAATATGGTATTAATTGGAGCTCGAAGAGGGTTTTATCAACGTGGGGATGAAGCAGATGTGCAAAATTCTACCATTAGCACCGGGAGTGCTGGAGACAATTGTTATACCATGCTTGAAAGGGGTGATCCTTACGCTGGGTATACATTGAATCTTGATACTTTTAAACATAATTATCTTTTTGATTGCCCAACTGGTATGAGTAAAACCGCATCTTCATATACATCTCTTTTTAATCATTCTTATAATAAATTGTATAATGTTTCTAAACTTTATTCAGGCTCAACAGCAGGAGCTGGTGAAAGCGAATTTATTAATGATCCTTATAGTAACGCTTATACCAATTATGGTAAAGGTGCATATTTGATGGTTCCTTCAGCCTTAAAAGGTCAGGGTGTCGGTGGGGCAGATATTGGAGCAGAAGTTCTTTATCGTTATCAAAACGGCGTAAAAACTGATACTCCGTTATGGCCCTGGCCTATGGAAAACAGAATTTGTACTGAATCAGGAATTTCTGTTACCTATGAAAGTCACAACGGCTGTACAGGTGGATTATGGAAAACGCTGACCAGTGTGTATTCTTCTAACCCAGCACCTCCAATAACGACGGCATGCTCCGATGGAATTGACAACGATAGTGATGGTTATGTTGACCTGAATGATATTGGGTGTACGGCATCTTCAGATAACAGCGAAACTGATCCCATAGTAGATAGTACTGTAACAGCGCTTAAAACTCTATCACCTCTGATAATAAACGGAAATCTGTCTGAAAATGTATGGAACTTGACAAACTATGTGACCTTTTCCAATCCTTACAGAAGCGATAACGAAATAAAAGTATATACATTATGGGATGACAATAACCTTTATTTCGCTTTTGAAGTAACAGACGCAAACCTGGAGTCCTTAGATACCGTATTATATGCAGACGATGGCGCAGAAATTTATCTTGATACTCAGAATAACAAAACAGCCACTATGGACAGTAATGATTACCATTTCACTGCCAACATTAATGACATAGTCTCAGATGGCAGTATCACTGCAAAAACGGCAAGCACACTTAATGGTTATGTCATGGAGATAGCTATTCCATGGAATGTAATAAATACAAGCCCGCTACCAGACAAAATTATTGGACTGCTGTTGGGAAACAATGACCGTGACTTTGGTCAAAGGGCTCAATTTGATTGGCTTGATTTGATAGAGACAGGCTCATATTCAAGGCCAAATCTGTGGGGAGAAGTTGTCATTTCTGATTATGAGATTGGTTCAGTAGATGCGACTCCACCATCACCGCCGACTGGACTTACTATTGCCAGCAACTGATTGACTTAACAAATTGAATATTTTCAAAAAGGCTTGGTTTACCAAGCCTTTTTTGGTTGTGCACAGGAGATATATACTCGCAAACGCAGGTAAACGATACATGCATTTTGCGTCAATTTGTCCACAAATGATAGTCATACATAAAGATGCAAATAACAGTACTCTCTCCTTTTAAGTACATATAAAATAATACAAAACCATCTAACTTATTGACGTATTGCCTCTTTTTGTTTAAGATCAATTTATAGGCTTCCTCCATATTCTTTAGATATTGATCTGGGGTAAGGCTTTAGCAATTTGAAACTGTATATTGCGAAAGAAATGTTTTTGTAATAAAGTTTCTACCGGAATAATCTTGCAGCCAAATGCGATAAGATGAAAATAAAACTATTCATACAACTGATCTGTCTCTTTCTGTTTTTTCAGAATGTATCTGCACAGAGTACTGAAAATCCAATACCACTGCAATCAGGGGTATCGCAGTCAGGATCACTGCTTCAGGGCGAATGGAGATATTACTATATTGATGCCCTTGCTACGGACACAGAGATTCAGGCAACCTTAACAAATCTTACTGCCGATCAGGATCTTTATGTTAAATCACAGTATATGCCTAATAGTGGCTTTTTTGACTGCAGGCCGTATTCCGGCGGGGTAATACCCGAAGTATGCACGCTGTCCAACAATAGCGCTACAAGGTGGTTTATTGGAGTGAATGGGTATAGAACAGGAAGTTATACCGTCACAGCGACAGTAATCAGCGCAGTTCCGGAAGCTCCGACAATTATATCAGTGCCGGTTACTGCAGCGATAGCTGGAGTGCCATACAGCTATGATGTGAATGCCACAGGTAGCCCGAGCCCGGGATATGATCTGCTCCTTGCACCTTCTGGAATGACCATCGATCCGGTTTCCGGGCTGATACAGTGGTCATGTCCTGATGAAAGCACCTATGAAGTAACCGTTGAAGCCAGTAACGGTGAACTGCCGAATGAAACACAGAACTTTTTTATCGATTGCCAGGATGATGCGATACCACTGCAATCAGGCATACCACAGTCAGGCTCACTGCTGCAGGGGGAATGGAGTTATTATTATATAGACGCCCTGGCAACAGACACTGAGATTGAGGCAACTTTAACAAATCTTACAGCCGATCAGGACCTTTATGTTAAATCAGGCATTAAACCTACCCTCTCTGTCTTTGACTGCAGGCCTTACACCGGAG
>CAMYJJ010000068.1 GCA_947258735.1 Thermodesulfovibrionia bacterium
GGTCCGACAACGGCATTCACATCGATACTCCTGTCGGTATATGCCATACTCTTCATGATCTGATGCTCCTCTTCAATACTCGGGTACGTTATGTTTATTTTCAGCATGAACCTGTCCACCTGGGCTTCCGGGAGCGGGTATGTCCCTTCCTGCTCAATCGGGTTCTGGGTGGCAAGGACCAGAAACGGTTCATCCATCAAAAAGGTGTTCTCCCCGATGGTCACCTGCCTTTCCTGCATCGCCTCCAGAAGTGCGCTCTGCACCTTTGCCGGTGCCCGGTTGATCTCATCGGCAAGAATGATATTTGAAAATATGGGTCCTTTTTTTGTGGTAAAGTCCCCGTCCTTGGGATTGTATATAAGCGTACCTATCAGATCGGCAGGCAGCAGGTCAGGGGTAAACTGGATCCTCTGAAAGCCTGTCTTTATTGCGCCTGACAACACACGTACTGATAACGTCTTGGCCAGACCCGGAACCCCCTCAATAAGGATATGGCCGTTTGCAAGCAGTGCCACCAGCAGCCTCTCTATGAGGTACTTCTGGCCTACAATAGTTTTTCCAAATTCAGATAATATGCTCTGTACAAATGCACTTTCTTTCCGCACTTTCTCATTAATTGCGGTAATTCCTCCATCCGTCATAATGTATGACCTCCTTATATTCGAACAATACATATTGATAATCAGTAAGACATCAACTAATAAATATATATAATCCGGACAGTTCTATCAAGCGTTCTAATTATATTTTTGGAATATGAACAAACTGTGAACATAGGAGTACAGCGTCAAGGCAGGACAGGTATAATATTTTCTTTACCGGATTAACACAGGGCAGAGCGGCCTTCAATGATTCTCCGGCCTGTCCCGGAATCTGTAGAGAAGGCTTTATTCAACTACCCAGACAGCGCAGTTCTGCCCGCAATGCATGACCTTGCTCGAGGTGCTCCCATGAAGAAGCTCTTCCTGCTTTGATATCCCGCGTCTTCCAAGGACAACCGTGCAGCACCCGAGTTTTTTCTGATTCTCAAGGATACATTCAGAAATGGAATGACAGTCTCTCGCATCTACCCGTACCAAAACCTTATCTTTACGGAAACCGGATTGTATGAGCATCTCCCGATAGTTCCTGAGCATCTTTTCCGCCCCGGAACGCTGCTCTTTGATCCAGACCTCCCGCTCCTCCTGGTTCTGGAAATAATCTACCGACGGTTCCGGAATAATAGTGAGCAGGGTCACCAGGAACCCTGGTACACCGCCAAGAAAATCGGCCACATAAAGTGACACCCTTTTGGCATCGTCAGATCTGTCCAGTGCTACAAGAAGATGTCTGTCCCTGATCTGACATGTCTCTTTGCTTCCGTTTTTTTCCATACTGTTCCCGCGGCAATTTAATTAACTTAAATCCTCCCGCGCCTCATAAAGGTTTTCCAGAAATTCTCCTGTATCGTAATAAAACGTCTCAGCTCCATGAGAAAAATGTTTCATAACAATAGCGAGCTGGTCGGCTATGTAAGGATAGACCTTTTGCAAATTTGCAACCCTTTGTCTGAAAACTATATTCATATCATCATCACTGAGTTCCTCAAGTACTGAGGAAGCATCTTCGTTCAGCTGCCATGCGGTTACATCACCCTGTCCGACTAGATATATCAGTACATTGCCGAGTCCGAAGAGGTCATAGCTGAACATGCTTTCATGGTGCCAGTAGTTAAAGTCAAAGTCTATCCAGCGGTACATCCGGTCTTGAGTACCGTAAATGATATGGTCACGCCTGATGTCCCCGTGCTTCTCCCCATTATCATGGAGAAACTTGATAGCTTCTACCAGTGATATAAACTCATTGAAAATATCGGGAAAGTGATCGTAATAATACGATTCATGACCTGGTGCCTGATTCAGTATCCGGTCGGCAATTGTGCTCCCCGGAATATAGTCAATAATCCTTATAATGTTGCCTGCACTGTCCCTGACACTGAAACCCTGCATGAATTTCTGATGTCCTCTCACCATATCAAGTATTCTTGCCTCTTTTCCCGGGCTCCGGAAACAGTCAAAGGTCACCCCTCCCACCTCTGTAGTGAACTTTTCATGAAATACCATTTTTATGACCTTTTTACTCCCGTCTATCAGGTCAATCGCTCTCTTTACCCAGAACTTGGGCTGTTCCTCAATGGTGAAACGGCCCTCCCGCTCGCAGTGCCTTATAAGGTAGGGACGTCCGCCCAGAATAACTACATCGTCGAAATTAACATTAAAAAAATTGGATGTATCGGTATGTGTATTAAATCTTTTGGGTACACGGGAAGGCTTCAGCCAGGACGATATCATTTCATGCAGTTCAGCCTGTGTATATTCCTCACTCCTGATGCTGGCATCTGCCCTGATCATACATAAATTATATCACTTGATGGACGACGCCGCGAATTGATGGTGTATGGATCTACGCAGGTGTTGGATAGTGTCCCCTGTTACTCATATGAAACAGGTGATAAAATAAAGCAGCTCACTCCTGTCACAGATAGAGATATGCCCGGCTCATGCGTGAAATGTGCAGACCTGGTCCAACACATGAGCTTCCAGACTTTTTAAAGCATTTCCCATGTATATACTGTGATTTTGTCGATGGTTCCGTCATTATCATTGTCCCAATTTTCTTCTATCAAGTTTCCATCGCCATTATAAAAATAGGTATAAAGTATTTCTATGCTGCCATTGTTATCTAAATCCCGTTTTTCTGTTATCAGGTTGCTGTCAGTATCATAATAATAAGCATACACCTTATCGATGCTTCCATCATTTTCAGAGTCCCATTCCTTTGTTATTAAATTATTGCTGGAATCATAGGTATTGAAATAGATCTTGTCAGTGATTCCGTCATTATCAGAATCCCAAACCTTTGCTATCATGTTTCCCGCCGCATCATAGGTATACGTATACACTTTATCAATGGTTCCATCGTTGTCATAATCCAGCTCTTCCGTTGTCATATTTCCGGAGGTGTCATAGGTGTAGATATATACCCTGTCCAGAATACCGTCATTGTCATAGTCTCTCTCTTCTCTTGTCATATTTCCATTGGCGTCATACAAAAAACTATAGGTCCTGTCGACAACACCGTCAATGTCAGTATCTCTTTCTTCTTCTGTCATATTACCGGAGCTGTCATAGGTATACACATACATTCCATCAATGATATCATCGTCATCATAATCCCATTGCTCTGTTATCAGGTCGCCATCGGAATTATAGGTGAACAGAACAGTTTCATCTGCAAGGCCATCCCCGTCGTAATCATACGTTGTATCTTTGATTTTCCATTCCCCGGGCCGGTACTGCGTGCTTATAGACCCCAGAGGTAAAGGAGTATCTCCATAACAGGTAAACGTGTCAGAGTAAATTAAAACAGAATCCATTTTAATCATGATTTCATGGCTTCCTGCCTCAACAGTTGCATAAAAATTACCTGCACTATCGGTGAATACTGTTAACGGGTCGCTTGAAATTGTGACCTCTGCACCCGCGACCGGTTCACCATGTCTATCAAGCACAATTCCGGAAATTGATGTTGTCTGTATACTGTTCTGTTGATCATCCTGCGGACTGCTGCCACCGCTTCCTCCTCCACATCCAATAGTGAGAGATGCCAGACATACAATAATGGAAAATATTTTTAATTTCTTCATAGGTTCCTCATGTATTAGTATTAGTATTAGTATTAGTACAAAATGCCGGGTGGAATATTTTCTTACAAGGTGTTGTTAATATTTACACTTTATTATGCTATATAACCACATATAATGCAAGGAATATTTTATCTGCAGGCTGGTTCAAGGAGAGAATGTGCTGCTCGTCGTCAGGCAGGCGTAAAGAACAGGCAACTCTGTCTACATGGACATGAAATCGGTTGACCTCCTTCATGTTTTTACCTCCATTGAATAACATTACTGCTACGAGCTGGCGCTAAAGTAAGCGAGAGTGTCTTTGCCTATTTTCTCCATGTCTTCCAGAAGATGCCCAAATTTTCCATTCAAGAAAGCCTTGAAGCTCTGCGGACATAATCATATACTCCTATGGTTGTCATTTCCTTTTTTCTATGTTCGCTTGAAGTTCATCGATAGTTAAAAGCCTTCCACCAGCAGATTCATACCTTTTAAGTCTTCTGTCTAATTCATTAATATGACTCTTAGGGACTGGCACAATAGATTCATCCGAAGAAATACTGTCCCATAAATCTTCAACCAATAATATTTTTTCCGGTGCACTTAATTTGGCAATTTCAGGAATATCACTGACTTTCATAATTTTATTTCCTTTCTCTTGTGATTACCTTAATGATACCAAATATTATTATTTTTTCGTCATATATTTATGACCGTGATTCGTAAAAGAGTTACGGACGATGAGCGAGGAAATGGCAGCAATCAGCTATCAGCTGGCAGCCATCAGCTAAAAAAACAGATTCCGGTCAAGCCGGAATGACAGTACTTTTAAGCTAAAGGTTAAGCACTGAAAGCTGAATGTTGACTGCTTTATTTACGAACAGCGGTCGACGCACGACGAGTAAATGGTCCTCCATCCTCATGTATTAAATAAAAAATGCCGATAATTAAAGATAATCAAACTGAATTTGAAGGATGTTATGACCATTGTAAATACATCGGCACGCAATGAGGCACTGCAGTCACGTGTAAGGAGAATCTCCATACTGCCTACAATTCCTGTGATTGCGCAGGATATTCTTAAGATGACAGACAATGATACAACATCATTGTCCAGTCTCGTACGTGTAGTGGAAAAGGACCCGGCAATAAGCCTCAGAATAATCAGTGTTGCCAATTCGGCTTTTTTCGGGTTTGGTGCCCCTGCTGAGAGCCTCATGGAAGCAGTATCACGAATCGGATTCGACCAGGTTAAGAATCTGGCGCTGGGAGTTTCCCTGATGACCTTATTCAATGATGGGAAAAACAATGATGCCCTGTCATATGAAAAAATATTCAGCCACTGCATTTCTGTCGGCCTGACAGCCAGGTTCCTCTTAATGAAATTGAATCTCAACCTTAAGGATAGTAAAAAAATTGAATCTGATGTGCTCCTGATGAACGGTATCCTGCATGATATAGGGTATCTCATCCTGAACAGATACTTTCCTGAAGAATTTAATCAGGTGCTTAAGCATGTCAGTAACGGCACTCCTGTTCTTTCAGCTGAAGCATCAGTGTTTGAATTCGATCACTGTGATATCGGAAGCTGGCTCGCTCAGGAATGGAACCTGCCTGATAGTATTGTGCATACCACCTTACACCATCATCGTCCGTCATTCCTGCAAAACAGTGCAAGTTATGCAGCCATTGTTCATCTGGCTGATTATCTGGTTGATTCATGCGGAAGAAAAGTCATCGAGAGTGAAATTGAATATATGTTTGATCCGGACTGTTATGATATATTCAATCTGAAAGAAGAGACTATTCTTGAATTTATTGACTTAGTAAACGAGGAAGGTATTATTCACGATCTTTAAGACTGCAGATTACAAACGATGAATCGTAAAGATCCAGCGTACTGCTGATTCCAAATGACCAATGAAGGTCATCGGATAACGGTAACACACCTTGACAGACTTTTCAGTCAGCATTAAAATGCTAAGAGTCCTATAATAATTTAAGTAAACTAGTGATTGGTTATTCTGAACTAAACGCAGCGAAATGGAGAACACGAGTCGGGGTTGAACCTCCGTAGGAGGTTCAACCTCTGCCTTTCTGCCTTCATTACATCATGAGCATACTCAATCAAATTCTTGATAACAAAAGAAGAGAGCTGGAGAATGCAAGGAACAATGTCCCTCTGGCAGATCTGAAGGCAAGGATAAATGACATGGGCCCTGTCCGGTCTTTCAGGGATGCTATTCAAAGGAAAAAGGACGGGCCTGTCAGATTAATAGCCGAGCTTAAAAAGGCATCGCCATCCAGAGGCATGATAAGAGAAGACTTTAAACTGCCTGATATCATTTCTGTGTATGACAGAAAACAGGTGTCTGCCATTTCCGTGCTTACTGAAGAGCGCTTCTTCTCAGGCAGCCTCAAGAACCTCCAGGAGACACGAAAGAGAACTGAGAAGCCCCTGATCAGAAAGGACTTTATATTTGACGAGTATCAAGTGTATGAAGCACGGGCAAACTCTGCTGATGCAATTCTCCTGATAGCTGCGGCCCTGGACAAATCACAGATAGCGGACCTCTACGGCCTGGCTAAAGAACTGTCACTGGACAGTCTCGTTGAAGTGCACAACCTGAAGGAACTGGATGCAGCCCTTGACTCCGGAGCAGAAATCGTCGGGATTAATAACCGGAATCTGAAGACCCTTGAGATCAGTCTGAACATGACCTTTGAAATGCTTAAGGACATTCCCGAAGACCGGATCGTGGTCAGTGAAAGCGGCATAAATTCCAGGGAGCACGTTGAAATAATAGAAGCATCACGAACAGATGCGATCCTCGTTGGTACGGCCATTATGAAATCCGATGACATCGGTGCGAAGATTGACGAGTTGATGGGAAGTACTGAAAAATAAGGTTCCAGGATTCGAGGATTCCAGGGTTCAAGGGAAACGTAAAGACGTTATTAGTTATTAGTTATTAGTTATTAGTTATTAGTTACTCGTTACGCGTCACTCGTTACGCGTCACGTATTACCCGTTACTTGTTAGTTATTAATAATGTATAATTGATTCTGAAACAGGACAGTATTATGAAAAAGCATATTGAAAAAGCCAGCATTCTGATCGAATCACTTCCGTATATACGCAAGTTTTCGGGAAAGACGTTTGTTATAAAATATGGCGGTGCTGCCATGGTTGATGAAGCATTAAAAGACGCCTTTGCCCAGGACATTGTGCTGCTTAATTTTATTGGTATCAAACCTGTCATTGTTCATGGCGGCGGTCCGAAGATCAACAGCATTATGGAGAAAATGGGAAAGAAGCCGACGTTTGTGCAGGGCCAGAGGGTAACTGACGAGGAAACTATCGATATTGTCGAAATGGTCCTGGGAGGACTCATTAACAAAAAGATCGTGTCTCTTATCAACAATCATGGGGGGTTGGCCATTGGACTCAGCGGAAAGGATGGAAACCTCATTAAAGCCAGGAAAAAAGTAATCCGCAAACTCTCACCGGAAACCGGAGTTCCTGAAATTATTGACCTTGGGCTTGTAGGAGAGGTTGAAAAAATTAATCCCAGGGTATTGGACGCAATAGATGAAAGCGGGTTTATTCCTGTAATCGCCCCGATAAGTGCAGGCAAGAAAAGCGACACATTAAACATAAATGCAGATTATGTTGCCGGTGAAATAGCATCTGCCCTGAATGCTGAAAAACTCATTCTGATGACAGACACGAAAGGCATCCTTGACAAGAAGAAGAATCTGCTTTCAACATTGAATGCAAAGAAGATAAAATCCCTTATTGCCAACGGTACCATAAGCGGCGGGATGCTGCCGAAAGTACAGGCCTGTCAAAACGCTATCAGCAGCAAGGTCGGAAAAACCCACATCATAGACGGCCGAACACCCCATGCACTTCTGCTTGAAATCTTTACTGAAGAAGGTATCGGTACAGAGATCGTTAAGTAAAGACAACATAAAATTACGGATTACAAAAGAAGCATTCCTCGAAGCTCTGCCCTGGGGTTAATCATATACACCATTGTTAGTCATTCCGGAAGTTCTTTTGCCGGAATCCAGCCATTAAAAAAAGACTCTGGAATCCGTTCAACTCACTACGGGAATGACACGTTAAAGTTGACATAATGCTATCCCCTGACCCCTGACCCCTGACCCCTGACCCCTGACTCCTGACCCCTGACCCCTGACTCCTGACTCCTGACCCCTTTGTCCCTTTCCCCCTTTGCCCCATTGTCCCTATCAGCAGTTCATACACACAGACTATTTGGAAATATGATAATCTATAAGTGGCAGATATTTAATAACTGAACATTATATGTATCAGGAGTCGTGAACATGAACAAAGTCATTATCATAATTATACTCACCCTTATATTAACTCCACTCAGTTCCTCCCTTGCATTGCATGATGATGAGGCTATCGGTAAAGGCGGAGCATGGGAAAGCGAAGGTGTAAGGAGAGACCAACAGACTCCATCTGAAAAAGATACGTCCATAGACCTTAACCTTGATAAGACCTTCAGAAAATCC
This sequence comes from Thermodesulfovibrionia bacterium, assembly GCA_947258735.1. The sequence continues at coordinate 8,210 of CAMYJJ010000068.1, forward strand.
CCTATTGTTATTCCTTCAACAGAGCCGGAACCAGATCAATCAGACACCTTCAGTACAGACTTGGATGATCCCAGGGCCCCCTTTCCTCACAGGGATTAGATTTTTATAGCAGTAATTGCCCGAGCTGTATCTGATTCATTCCGCCATGTTAACCCCATACTTGTGATACAAATCACAGCTTCAATCCCGGCTTATATTAAATAATATAAATAAGGAGTCACAAGGTATAAGACGGTCTGCGAGGGTAAGTATGGTTGTACATAAAATGGTAATACGGTTAAAAGACAAAACCCTTCTCAAGGGAGAAAGTCAGGATTTTTATCCCAATAACAAGACGTTCCATCTGCGCCTTATTGACGGTGAAGAAATAGAACTCGATATGGAGACCATCAAGGCGGTGTTCTGGGTCAGGTCTTTTGAGGGAAACAGTGACTATACCTATACGTACAAAGACAGCATCCCATGGGGTGATAACAAGGTTGAAGTCAGGTTTGCTGATGGAGAATCAATGATCGGATATGCTCCGTATCTTCACTGCAAAAGCCATCATGTATATTACAGCTATTATGGTTTTTTTATAACGCCCGCAGACTTTAATGGAAATAACGACCGCGTGTTCGTATTGAATTCTGCAACCGAGGAAATACATTTTTTAGATGATTAGAAAGGAGAGACCATGTCATTACAAACACTCATAAATAAAATGTGCCCGTACGTGAGCAATCCGAACAACGATTGTTACTGTGTAAAAGAGGGCAGCCAGAACATCAATAATGCGGTGAAATACTGCAGCAATAATTTTGAAGGATGTTCCATTTACAAAGAGAGAAGTGTAGGGCTTGAAAAGATGATTACCGATAATTAGGTCCTGCACGGACCCTTTTCAATCCCTGAAAATGGACTGATTCAATGTATATCTATCTTATGAGGAGCCGCGATACGCAGGCTCCTTTTTTATTTCCATCACTCACTTAAGAACCGGTCTTTCAGTCCGGTCTTATCCTGGTTTGCAACGACAACGAGGGTAAACTGTTCAGGGTCAAGGTACTTCTGTGCAGCTCTTATAATATCTTCTTTTGATACCCTGTTTATATACCCGGGATAATCATCGATATAGCTGACTCCCAGATCGTAAAATTCTACGGCAACAAGGAAACTGGCTATGCGGCTGCTCGTCTCTATTCTCATGGGAAAGCTGCCTGTCAAAAAAGCCTTTGCGTCAGACAACTCCTGATCAGTCACAGGCATGTTTCTGATTTTCTTTATCTCTTTCAGGATTTCCTCTATAGCTGTATTTGCCGACTCATTTTTTGTCTGCAGACCTACCTGAAAACTTCCGCCCAGCCTGTTCGCGTTAAAGTAACTATGGATATCATATACCAGTCCCTTTTCCTCCCTGATATTCTGCATCAGTCTTGAAGCAAAGCCTCCGCCGCCGAGAATATAATTCATGACCGAGATCGTGTAATAATCAGGATTCCCCCTGCTTACGCCCATATGGCCGAGCCGTATGGTGGCCTGTGTCAGGTCTTTATCGATCTTTATGGTTTCCCTTTTTCTTACCGCTTCTACCTGAGACGTATGAAGCCTCGCAGGTTTTTTTGTGCTCCATGTCGAAAAATACTTCTCAAGCATTTTTTCCACCTCCCCAGGTACAACATCACCCACAACAGACATGACAGAACCGTCAGGAACATAGTAGGCTGCATGGAAGCGGACAAGGTCTTCTCTCGTTATTCTGTCGATTGAATCGGCTGAGCCTGACAGTAGCCGTCCATATGGATGCGAACCAAACAGGGCCTTCTTGAATTCGCGGCCAGCCAGAAATCCCGGATCTTCTTCCCGTGCCTTTAAATTTCCCTTGACCCTTTCCTTTTTTTGGGTAAATTTATCTTCAGGAAAAACAGGGTTTAACATAATGTCCGACAGAAGTTCAAAACCAAGGTCCATGTCCTTTTTCAGTACAGAGAGTCTCGCAGAGATATAATCATCTCCACCGGAGGCCCCGATCTCGCCTCCGACAAACTCTATCGACTCGCTGATCTGCTCGGCAGTTCTCCGGGTGGTTCCTTCAGTGAGCAGAGATGCAACAAGACTGGACAGGCCCGCCTTTTCGGCCGGTTCCATCAGGTTCCCGGCGTTTATTCCCACCGTTACCTTTACTACCGGCAGATTGTGTCTTTCAGATATCAAAAGGACCAGACCATTGTCCAGGACTTTTCTTTTAACATCCAGGGCAAAGGATTGATAAGGAGAAAAAATAAAAAATAAGTTAATAACGACTGCTGCAATTATTGTTTTATTTAGCAATGAATTTTTCATAGATAATTCCTGAATAATGAGATCGCCTGTGTTGTCATTTGGGCTCCCGTATGAATTCAGGATGACACCTGTGACACAGTTTGTAAGCAAAATAACGGATATAATTCATAATTTATGTTCTTATAGATATCTCATATAAGACCAACATGGCACAATTAATACCCTGTCGCAGACTCTTTTACTGCCTGGTTATTTTCATTAATCCTGCTCTTCAATGGTATCAACGTTCCCACCGTTCTTTTATCTGCAACCAGATACTTTTTTGCAACCCGCCGGACATCTTCAGCAGTAACAGCCCTGATCCCGTCAAGGTATTTGTCTTTAATCCGCCAGTCACCGATCATTTCAAACTCAGCTATAAGCATGGCCTGATAATAGATCGAATCCTGACTCATGATAAAGTCAGCCTCAATCTGGTTTTTTGCCTTGGGGACCTCCCTTTCGCCGGGAGGCTCGTTCTTTAACCTGTCAATTTCTGCATAGAGCGCATGTTCTACATCTTCAATGTTTCCTCCGGGTAATGGAGTACCATACACATAAAATATAAAAGGATACCGGTGGGTACTGCTGTAACCGGCCCCTGCTGACAGTGCTATCCTCTGTTCATCAATCAGGCTTTTATATATACGGGAACTCTTTCCCCCTGAAAGCACCAGAGAGAGCACATCAAGTGCATAACTGTCATCATCAAGTATATTGGGTGTCTTATAGACACTGAATACATAAGGCAGTTCCGCTTCTTTTCTGACAAATACCCGTCTTTCGCCTCTCTGTTCCGGCTCCTGAATTTCCAGCTTCCTGATTGCAGGGCCCTTTTGCAGAGGTCCGAATTCAATTCTGATCTTATCCATAACACTATGCACGTTGATATTGCCGCCCACAACGATAAACGCATTATTCGGCACATACATCTTTCTGTAGTAGTCCCACAAATCATCTCTGGTAATTGTTTTCAGGTCAGACATCCAGCCTATGACAGGCCAGCGGTAGGGATGGTTCTTAAAGGCCGCGGCCAGGACCTCTTCATACACAAGTCTCTGGGGATCATCTTCATACCGCATTCTGCGCTCTTCCATGACTACGTCTCTTTCAGACATGGTTGCGTCGGGGTCCATTATTAAATTGCGCATCCTGTCAGCCTCAAGCTCAATAGAGAGATGCAGTCTGTCAGGGGCAAGCTTCTGATAGTAATACACAAAGTCCTTGCTTGTTCCTGCGTTGTCCACCCCGCCCGCTCTTTTAATTATTTTGGAGAACTGCTTAGGTCCATACTCAGAGGTGCCCTTGAACATCATATGTTCAAGCAGATGGCTCAGTCCGGTCTTGCCTATCTGCTCATTAATTGAACCGGCATTGTACCAGACCTGAAATACCGAAAGAGTGGCAGCAGGGTCTTTGATCGCAAATACCTTAAGGCCGTTGGCCAGTGTTTCTTCATATAATGTGCTTCCCTGAACTGGTTTTGCATCTGCAAAAACATATGAGTATCCGGTCAGGATACAGAGAGCAATAAGAGATGCTGATATTTTTGTCATAACTCAGAATATTAACAAAGTTGAAAATTATAGGTCAATTAATTGATATTGCAGTACGTATGACCGTAATGCATTAGTTTTAGTGTTTAAACGCAACGCGTCTGTGTGTCATTCCGGCAGCTTGCCTGCCGACAGGCAGGCCCGATTACTGAAGTCGGGCATTACAGGAATATATAATCACAGTTTATACATAAAGTAAATATAATTTTAAAAAAGCAGCCAGGAGTTATCCATCTGGCTGCATCATGAATTATTAGTTATTAATACCTGCTACCAGCAATGTCCGCTCCCTCCTCCTCCCATAACTGTTCTGGGGGCCTTTTCCCTGATTTTATCTTCGAGTGCAAAAATCTCTTTTTCAAGTCC
>CAMYJJ010000069.1 GCA_947258735.1 Thermodesulfovibrionia bacterium
TTCTTGATGAACCGGCATTTAGTTCACTTTCTTTTATTGCACCTGGCAGTCCTGTTTTATCTTTATGGTAACCGGAGCTTAAATTTAAAATCATGATATCACTTGCATCATATCTCAGATTAAGCCCTATGTCTTTAGCCTCTGAGTCACTATTATCTCGGTACCCATCTGAGGAAGTGTAACTTCCAGTGAGAGATGCTGTAACTCTTTCAATGCTTCCTGATATTGATGCAGAAGATCCAAAGGTTTGATAACTGCCGAACTCCATACCCGCTTTTGCTTGCCTATCTTTTCCACCCTCTTCTGTAATAATATTTATTACTCCACCCGTTGCATTATCTCCATAAAGAACAGCGCCCCTGCCCCCTCTTATTATTTCAATCTTTTGAATCCTGTCAAGAGGAATCAGTGACCAGTCAGTTCCATTTAAATCTGCCTGATTTATTTTTCTTCCGTCCACGAGGATGAGAGTGTTATATGAAGCTGTCTCGCCAAATCCCCGAACGTCAACAGTCATACTTCTCTTGTTTCCTCCGGTATCTGTCACCTGAATGCCTGCAACATTTCTAAGAACATCAGGAACATTGCGCCCCGTTAAATTGTTAATTTTTTCTTTAGTAATAATAGTTACATTAGCAGGAATATTAGAAGGTAGATCTTCGAACCTGGTTGCTGTGACCACCACCTCATCTACCTTGATCGTTTCTTCCTGTGCTGCATGAGCTGCTAATGTATAAAGTAAGATGATCACCATGATCACGTTTATTTGCTTCATCTATTGTATCCTCCGGATATATCTTTATTTAGAGTCTGCACATAAAATGCAAGTTTTATTTTTTGTCATGCCCGAAGTTTTTTATCGGGCCTGCCTGCAGGCAGGCTGCCGGAATGACATGCAGTGACATTTGCTTTATTTACAGACACTAAGTATTTATTGTTTCTTTTAAGTATATTGACCGATTGTCCTGGTAGTTCATGAGCTGTTATAAATGATAATTGCCTCCTCTTCCCGCGAAGGGGTCTGATTTTCTTCGGATAATCAAGATCTCCTGACTTAGGGCGTTCTACTAACCCGCCTTCCCGGCAGTTTTAAAACCACCAGTGGTTTTAAAAGTTGAGAGTTATACGTTTTGAGTTATTAGTTTTTATAAAACTCTTTTAACTCTTCACTCTAAACTCTGACTTTTCAGGTTTTCGTTCCCATTACAGTTGCGGGGCAGTTCCTGTTTTACACAGGATTCCCTCGAATTACCCTGTTACCAATCGCCGATTTTGCCGCCCGGCAGCGTTGTCCTGCTTTTTTCTTGCTCAACTGTAGGGGTAATTCATGAATTACCCCTACGTGACGATTGTTCCACATCATTTATGAATAATGTGGACTAGTATCTTATATATATTCCTCCTGAGTCTTCTTTCTTCAGTTCTATCTCTATATCAAATGCCTGTTTAAGCATCTCTTTTGTCAGCACGTCTTCAGGTTTGCCGCTGCCGATAATGTTGCCTTCCTTAATAAGGAGTAACCTGTCAAACAGAAAAGCTATGTTTATGTCATGCAGCGCCATAATTGCCGTAATATTTCTTTTGGCCCCAAGCTCTTTGAGTAACCTGATTAATTCCATCTGGTACTTTATATCCAGGTTGGCCAGAGGTTCATCCAGAAGTACCAGTCCTGCTCCCTGCAGGAGTGTCATCGCAATGTACACCCGCCGTCTTTCTCCGCCGCTGAGAGTTGTAATCAGAGACCCGGCATAATCCGACAGCCCGACCATATTGATCGCATCATCAACAGTAAGCTCAGGCATGGTGTCATAAGGATATAGTCCCATTCCAACGAACTCCCTCACGGTAAACGGTATATTCATATCCAGAAACTGCGGAAGGTAACTCAAAAGCTTTGCCCTGTCCCTGTTTGGAAAAGTTCCCAGGTCTTTACCCCATAGATGTACCTGTCCTGATGAAGGTTTTAATATCCCGCTGGCAAGCTTCAGGATTGTTGATTTGCCTGACCCGTTTGCACCGAGAAGACCTATAAATTCCCCATTGCCAATAGAAAGGGAGATATCCTTAATAAATGACGGTCCCTTTTCATAGGAAAAGTCGACGCTTACAAAATCAAGAATAGGTCTGTCAGAAGCTGAGAACATCTTTTCTCCTTAAAAGGTACAGAAAATAGGGCGCTCCGAGTATTGCGGTAATAATTCCTGCAGGCAGCTCCATTGGTGAAACAATTGATTTTCCAATCAGGTCTGCTATGCAGAGCAATACCCCTCCGCCCAGGGCTGACACCGGTATGAGTATCCGGCTGTCTGAGCCGATTACAAATCTTCCTATATGAGGTATAAGCAGGCCTATGAAGCCGATCATGCCGCCCAATGACACAGAGGCGGCTGTCATTAAACCTACAGATATAAAAAGGATGAACCTCTCTTTTTTTGGAGAAAACCCGAGGCTGTGAGAAAGATCATCACCCAGAATAAGACTGTTCAGTGCTTTTGAACGGAACATCGAGATCCCCAGGCCAACAGCAATGAAAATAAATCCATACGGAATAATCGACCAGTCAGATATGGAGAGATCACCGAATATCCAGAGCGTTGCCCTTTTCAGACCCTCATTGCTGGATATGCTCATAAGCAGCATCAGCAGGGCAGAAAAGAGAAACCCTAACCCCACTCCGGCCAATAGCAGTCTGTCAGGCCAGAATCCTCCCCGCTTCCATCCCATTGCGCCAACAAATATGCCTGTGAACAAAGCTCCGCAAAAAGCAAGGACAGGAATGGTAAAAATTCCGAAAAATGTAACACCCGCAATAATCCCTGCAGCAGCTATTAAAGCAGCGCCGCTTGAGATGCCAAGTATGTAAGGATCTGCCAGAGGGTTCCTGAGAATCCCCTGCAGCACTGCGCCCGAAGCTCCAAGGGCCATGCCCATTAAGATCGAAATCACGACCCTTGGCAGTCTTATTGAATAAAGTATCTGCCTGTCCATCTCACTAAGACCAAGAGGACTGATCGGTTTGGGGCCGATGAATAAAGCCAACGTAAAAATTGAGAGCGATGTTATAAAAATGAGAGTTAATTTAAGTTTCATATTAAGTATGGTTTCAACCGTTTGAACAGCTTGAGCCGCTTGAACGGTTCAAACAGTTCAAGCCGCTGGAACTAATTTCTTAAATATTCTGCCAGCTCCTTTATGCCCGGAATAATCCTGGGACCAAGCCTGTACAGATGATCACTAACATAAAAGACCTTGTTGTTCTTCACTGCCGGTATGTATGAGATCCGTGTTAAGAGACCGACCGCGGTCTTCTGCATGTCCATTCCGTATGCCTTGCCGATGAAAATAATATCCGGTGACCGTCGCACAATTTCTTCGATGGAGTACTTGGGATACTGGATTCTTGCATCTTCAGCAATATTGGTTGCACCTAATAGATTAATTGCATCATGTATGGCAGTTCCCGGTCCTGCTACCATTAATGGCTCGGGCCAGATCATGAAAAGCACTTTTGTATTATTCTGTTGCGCACCGGACTGTACATCATTGAGCGATTTCTTAATGTCTAAGGCAAGCCTGTTAAACTTTTCCTCTTGTTCAATCTCCCGTCCAAGATTTCTGATGCCGTCAGACAATTGGGAGATCGTTCGTGCCCTGAATACATAAGTCCTGATGTTCATTGAGCGAAGCCGCTGCTCAAACTCCTTTGGATTCCCGTCGGTTGTCATTATTACTATGTCAGGCTTTAATGAGATAACTGCCTCCAATGATGGGTTGGACATGCCGCCGATCTTTGGTTTGCTTTTTGCCTCTTCCGGGTAATCGCAGAATGTTGTAACGCCGACAATCCTGTCCCCAAGTCCGGCGGCAAACAGGATTTCGGTGGTGCTTGGTGCAAGTGATACAATTCTTTGGGCAGGCTCTGCGGCCGCTATGCTGGCAAAAAACAAAAAACAAACAGCGAATAACGAATAGCGAATGACGAATGACGAATAACGAACTACGAGTAACGCGTGACGAGTAACGCGTGACAAGTGACGAATGACGGATAACGGACAACGGATAACTGACCAGCGACATGTGGATTGACCGTTTTTTGTGCAGTTCTTGTATGGTTTCAGCTTTTTCATAAATAAAAAACCCCGGCCTTCGATAGAAAGCCGGGGATAAAAGCTGATAACCTTTACCCTCACAACCTTGTACCACGAAGGCTCCTCGTGAGGCGTGTCCAGGCAGGTCTTCTGGCTCTCCCGATCCCTACTTGCCTTCCCTTCCCTGATTTTGGGAAAGTGGCGTATAGTGAGTAGAGACTGAAATTCCGGAATAAGTGGAAATCGGGATTACAGCGGCGGGTCCGCTCCAGTATTTCACTGGATTCCCCATTAAGCCCTTTCGGGCGCCTGAACTAATAATGTCAGATAGTATAACTCATTTATCTAAAGGGTAGTCAAGGACAAAACAGACTATATACGCTATCGGCTTTCAGTAAAGAATGAAAATAGTGAAAGATCAAGACATGCAGGGATTATTAACTGTTTACTATTGTATGAAACTCTCTTCCATTACATCGCCTCATGGTAGAGGAAAGAAGAGTAAGGCAAGGATGTACTAAACATGCCCCAGTTTGGGACACAAATGTCTAGATTTAATACATTATTATTTTAAATAAGTTAGAAACAGATCTCATGAGAATTGGGACATAAATTCTACAGTTAATGGATTTATTCTCTTTAATTAAATACCACATGATGAATCACCTCTTTCATGATTTTTTGATGTACTGAATTTCGCTAATAATTTCAAGACATTACATTAGTTTCTTTTTGAAATCAGAAGAATTATGGTATGGGCATAATTTTTGCGTATACTTTTATATCTAAAGTAACTTATTCTTAAACTGGTAGAAATGAAAATACTTTTTATAGTTCTTATTGCCATATTATCCATTATTGTGTTTTATGACCAGTCATTGGCTGTGGGTGCGGGACGAGGAATAGGGTCTGATCAAAGCTGCCACAATTTTTCAGATGAATCATGGCTGCCGGTTACCAGAATATGTAATGTGTGTCATATCCCTCATCGACGAAGAAAAGACACCCGGTACGAAGAGGGGCTGTCTTGGAGTCCAAAAGTAACCGCATATACGTATAATATTTTCAACTCATTCTGGGGATCATCCCTTACCGGAATTCGTGATACAAGTTATACCGCACCGATAACCAACAGACAGAGCGGGCTTCCGGATGGCCTGTCAAAACTGTGCCTAACTTGTCACAATGGTATCATAGCACCAGATATCTTTACATTACATCATTTTATATCAGTAGACTATGATATAACCAAAACTGAATTGAGGGACCCGGACCTGACACAAATGGGTGTAAGTGGCCCTATATCCGGGGTGCTTCATAATGGAAAGATCCAGTGTTCAAGTTGTCATGATGCACATGATGAGGAGTCTGTTGCCGGTACGAAGCTCCTCCGTGTTGAGAAATCCAAAATCTGTATTACCTGCCACAAAAGGTAATAAAAGGTGAACATGATAAGGCTGATTATTTTAATGATAGTAATGATGCTGCCGGGTAATGTGAATGGCCAGGAAAATGCTGTCCATGAAGAACCGGATGCAGTGATAGAGAGAAAATGTCATAATTTTGCCGATGAAACGTGGTCGCAGGTAACTCAGACCTGTCGTGTATGTCATGTGCTTCACAGTGAGAAGGAGGCAATGAAGCGCTATGTGGACGGATTATTCTGGAGCCGGAATATAGGATCAATAGCGTATAACATGTATCATTCATCCTGGGGGGCCTCCCTTGCCAGGGTGCGCGATGTAAGCTTTACTTCACGCACTACCGGCAGACAGGGTAACCTGCCGGACGGCATATCCAAGCTATGTCTCAGCTGTCATGATGGTCTGATCGCTCCTGATGTATTTACGCTGCACCATTTTGTATCGGTTGAATACGACCCTGCTAAAACATCACTGAGAGAACCTGAAGAAACGGCATTAGGGTTCAGCGGGACCATCGCAGACGTCCTTGACGGCGGCGTGGTGCAGTGCTCAAGTTGTCATGATGTTCATGGGGAAGAGGCCATAGAAGACACCCGTCTTTTAAGGGCTGAACCGTCAAAAATATGCACCATCTGCCATCGAATGAAAGTGGACCGTGTTAAGGCAGATGGGTAACAATGAATATGGAGATCAGACAGATTGAGTTTATTATATTATTAACCCTCAAATCATGTAAGAAAGCGTTATGAAAAAAGCGATTCTCGTAGGTTTGACTGCATTGATCCTTTACGGATGTGCCTCATTGGAAAAACAGACTGATGCAGGATCCGGGCTGGACCAGCAGTCGGGAGACGTGTTGTCCCAATCAAAAAAAGGAGGAGTAACATCAGTATTTTATCCTGAACTTCCAGAGACACCAAGGCTTCAGTTTCTGGCAACCATTACCATGCAGGATGCCAGACATGTCAAAACATTTCCGCTTAAGGAATCCAGGCATTTCAAATCAATAAAAAGGCCATATGATATCGGCGCAAGCAAGGGAAAGATATATGTATCTGACAGGTCTTTCAAGAAAATTGCTGTAGTTGATCTGGATAAAAAAGAGCTGAGTTTTATTAACGGTGACTATAAGTCAGCGGGCATGTGGGTTACAGAGGACGGTTATATATATGTGGCTGATTTTGAGAATAAACAGATTGTAGTCTTTGATGATAATGATAAGCTCGTAAAAGTATATGCCTACAGGGACCAGTTTGATAAACCGCTCGATGTAGCAGTGTATAAAAATAACATCTATATAGCTGATATGAATAAACACGAGATCATTGTTATTGATAAAGTCTCAGGTAAGACCATTCAGGTTATTGGCGGTGCCGGAACAGATGAAGGCAAGTTTTATAAACCGTCTCATGTGATCGTTGATAAACAGGGGAATCTTTATGTGAATGATTTCTTCAATTTCAGAATTCAGAAGCTGGCTCCGGACGGTACCTTCATAAAGAAATTTGGTTATGCCGGAGATACACTTGGTGCATTTGCACGGCCGAAGGGGCTGGACCTTGATCAGGCAGGACACCTGTATGTCGTTGATGCTGCATTTGAGAATGTTCAGATATTTGATGATGAGACCACGGACCTGCTGCTTTTTTTCGGCGGTTTCGGCATTGATGACGGGCAGATGTATCTGCCGAGTCCTGTACTGGTTGACTATAGCAATGTGGAATATTTCAGGTCGTATGCAGACAGGGACTTTGATATTGAATATCTTGTTTATGTAGGCAATACGCTTGGGCCATTAACGCTGAATGTCTATGGATTTGGAGAGTGGAAGGGTCCTCCCCCTTCAGAAATAAAAGAAACTCCTTGAAAAGAAAAAGGAAAGTATGACGGTAACTATAAGGTTGCATGTAAAGATGTTGAAACGGCTGATAAAAGATACGGTATCTGAGCTTATCCTCTTTGCCATGTTCTTTTCTCTGGTAATGATTCCAACTATTTCATCGGCCAGTGACAAGAAAACGATGAAAAAAACATCAGAGGTCGGGAGGCAGGAGTATATTATGCTGGCGCAGGCAGATGGTGCTGACGATGAAGATGAGGAAGACGAAGAGGATGAAGACGAGGATGACGATGAGGATGAGGATGAGGATGAGGAAGAGGACGAGGATGACGACGAGGATGACGAAGAGGATGAAGACGAGGACGAGGATGAAGAGATAGAAGTGGACTGCACGTGCGTTGATGATGAGCTTGAATGCGCGGATGACGAAGCAGAGGAGGAGGCGGAGGAATATGAATGTGAGTGCGACGAGGATGGCGAAGTTGTATGTGAAGGCGGGGGGGAAGAGGAAAATGTACTGGGAAATGAGCTGTATGATGCATATTGTGCCCGTTGTCACGGGTTTGACGGTGACGGCAAGGGCGATGCAAGCAATTTTACGAACCCAAAACCCAGGGATTTCACGTCAGGCATGTATAAGTTTCGCTCTACTCCTTCAGGGGACCCCCCTGTTGAAGATGATATTATAAGGATTATTCTGAAAGGCGTTCCAGGCACCTCAATGTTTGGATGGGAAGGCAAATTCAGTGAAGAAGATCTGGATGCTTTAGTTGAATATCTGATGGAGTTTGAACCTGAAACATTTGAAATCGAAACAGAATCGATTGAGATCGGAGATCCTCCGCCTGTGACAGATGAACTGATAAAGGTCGGTATAGAAGTGTTTGAAAAGGCGAAATGCTGGGAGTGCCATGGCAAATATGGCAGGGGGGATGGTGAGAAAGGCTGGCAGCCCAACTTTAAGGATGACTGGGGTGATAAAATCTGGCCTACGAACCTTGCACATCCATGGGAACTCAGAAATGGAGCAAGTCTTGCGGACCTGTTCAGGTCGATTTCTACGGGCCTTGATGGAACGCCCATGCCTTCCTTTGCTGACTCGTATTCTGCTGAGCAGAGATGGGGGCTGTCATATTATTTAAAGTCACTTCAGGTAGAACGTAAATTCGGCAGTACGGTAGTTATGTATGAAACAGGTAAGCTGCCCGCCTCAACAGATGATCCCTTATGGAATGAGGCTGATTATATTGATCTGCAAATAGAAGGAAAAAAGGTGTTCGGCATTCCCTTTGTATCCATGATAACGAATATAAGGGTGAGAGGCTATTACACGAAGTCTCAATTCTCAATAATGCTTGAATGGATGGATAAAAAACCGGACAAAGGTGATGATGGCCTCCCTCCGGACGCCATTAGTATGCAGTTGCCCGTAGTTACAAATCTCATTAACATCTGGCACTGGCAATTTTCTGACAATAGTGTTGCTGAATACAATATGTCCGGACAGCAGATTAATGGAATGACCAAACAGGAAACAGCAGATGTACGGGTTCAATCGAGTTATACGGAGGGAATATATCGTCTTATGTTTACACGAAATTTAAGGACCGGGGATAGTAATGACGCAGTCTTTCGCATGAATAAACATATTCCCTTTTCCATTACCGCATATGATGGCAAGAACAATGAAAAAGGTCACAGGGGTGCAATGTCGTCAGTCCGCTATCTCATCATGAAAAAACAGAGGAGCTGATGAGTACTGTTATGTATTCAGCAATAATTTTGGAAACCATTATTAACTTAGTAATAACAAAATAAAGGGTGATCAACATGAAAAGAACTAGGGTTGTATCCGTGATCGGTGTAGTTGTTATTTTGTTTATTGCGTTTGCATTGGAAGACTCGTACGGTATCAGGGAGAAAAGAACTACGCACCATGAGTATGCAAACGTCGTAATTAATAACGTCTCTGAGAAAAATAATATCGCGCCTGTGGTTTTTAATCACTGGCTGCACAGGGCACAGTATTCCTGCAGGGTATGTCATGTGGACCTGAAATTTGCATTGAAAGCAAATGGGTCCGGCATTACCGAAGGGGCGAATAATAAAGGTCAGTTCTGCGGAGCATGCCACAACGGTAAAGATGCATTTGGCCCGGAAGACAAAGGGATATCTCCCGGCAAATCAAAGAAAAACTGTGACCGATGTCATTCCTATGGAAAAAAGGTGAAATTTGATAAACATTTCTATGAATACACAAAAGATCTGCCAAGGGCTCGATTTGGCAACGGTGTCAACTGGATGAAGGCAGAAGAGGATAACATGCTGAGCCTGAAAGATGAGATAAAGGGTATCTCAGAAAAAAGGGCAGCAGTAGAGATTCCTGCTGATTCTGAATTACTGCCCAAAGAGCAGGCAATGCCTCATATACTGTTTTCTCATAAGAAACATGCCGTATGGAACGGGTGCGAATTATGTCATCCATCCCCCTTTGAAGAGAAGGCAGGTAAAACAAGGTTTACAATGGAGCAGATTTTTGGCGGGAAATACTGCGGGACATGTCATGGAAAAGTTTCATTTCCCACCCTGGACTGTCAGCGGTGCCATGTGAAGCCCACTATTGTTAAGGAGGTGAATTGATGAAAAAGATACTATACATAAGTTTAGTTCTCCTGTTCATTGGTGCAGTTTCGGTTATGGCCCAGACTTCAGTGTGGTGGAAACTTCCGGAGCTGCCCACTCCCGAGCGTTATGGAAATATACTCATAGACCGGGGTTCAACAGAGGCAGGAGTTAAGCCGGTTACGTTTTCTCACTGGAGCCACCGTGTGAAATATAACTGCAGGGTCTGTCACTTTGAGCTTGAGTTTAACATGATGGTCAATACGACCTTTATCACTGAAGAGCAGAACAAATACGGCAGGTACTGCGGTGCATGCCATGACGGTAAGATCGCATTTGGACATACGAAAGATAACTGCGAAAAATGCCATAACGGAAATATAGACTTCGGTAAGGAGAAATTTCCGGAGCTGGCCAGCCTGCCCCGTGCTGTGTATGGTAATGAGGTTGACTGGGTCAAGGCATATAATGAAGAGCATATTAAACCGGTCAATTTTGTACTTGAGGATGAAGCGCCGATTCAATTTGACAGAGACGTGATTATTGAATCTCCCTGGGCCGGGATATCTCCTGTTATATTTCCACATCAGACACACGGCAACTGGCTTGACTGCTCCAACTGCCATCCGGACATTTTCAATATCAAACAATATGCGACGGATAATTTATCGATGGAGAATATACTCAACTATCAGTTCTGCGGGGTCTGTCACGGCAGGGTTGCCTTTCCCCCCAATGATAATTGTAAGAGGTGTCATCCAAAAATGAAGCATCCCGGAAAGGCACTGCAGAAGGCGCATTGATATTAACCTGCCATGAGGAAACGGAAACGCGTGAATCCGGTGCAGGAACATATGGAATAATTCCTGTCACATTGATAGTGATGCTGTACAAATAGAGAAATATTTAAATGGAATGGAGTGTTATTTACCGGCCTCTACAGTATTTCTATAGACGCGGAACAGATCCCGGGCTGATTGCAGGCTTTTTTCTCCACTCTTCCGGTAGTCCAGGGATTGACTCATTGAGTATGCCCTGTAGTGAAAATTTGCAGCCTGGAGTTTTGTAACGATTTTTTTTTGCTGACCTTCAGGCCAGGAATGAACCGTGCCGGATGACCGGGCTTCGTATTTTTTAAGAGTGGCGCTGACTCTATTGAACCTGTCCTGAACGATGGGGTTATTTAATTGCTTGAATGTGCTGTCCCTGGCTTCATCCTCCAGTGAATTGAGTGCGTTCAGCAGATTTTCCGTTATTTTTATAAAGCCTTCAGGCGGAAGGGGTTCTGCGGTATACCCGGCTGTTGGACAGGAAATTAAAAACAGTAATATTAGCAATACAATAGCACGATTCATGAGGACCTCTTTATCGGTACATTTAATGCTCTGCAAAAAGCAGAATCCAGACGTCTCGTTTTATATTTTATTCGACACAATTTGAATAAATCTTTAACTGTACATGCATTGTTCATGACATATGGAGGTAATGAATGAGGAGAAATTTACGCAGGTATCAACAGGCAGCTTATACATATCTGGGAATAGGCGTTGTCATTGTTCTCCTGACGATAGTGTACATTCCTGAAGCCCATTACAGGTCGGGAATAATTCCATTGCTCGGCGGCATAGCGGTACTGCTTGTGTTTACATATTTTATTTACAGGGGCGTGAGGTGGCTTGCGCTTGTCTTATGTGTGCTTGCCCTTGCCCGTTCCTGCTGGTGGGTATACAGTTTTATAGCTTTTGCTGATGAAACGACCCGGTGGGTGTATATCATAAATGCCCTGCTTAATGTGGTTGTGGTATATATGCTGGCGAAAGCAGCAGCTGATAAAACAGAACCTGCACTTCAGCAATAATTGCTTCCTTCAGTAGTGACCTATATTCAAAGTTATTGGGTATCAAGTGAATTCTTCTTTTTCAGAAACGTCAAGAGTGGAGATTACCTATCAGAAGGTGCTGTTTCAGAAATCAAGCAAGAGCGATGATTTGCGATAGAAAGCTGCAATGATGAAAGTCATCAACGGGCATTAACAATCCTCTATTTGGGACATGAGCCTAATCTGAAGAGTTTATCTAAGTATCAACGATCCTCAACAAAGCTGATTTTTCAAGATATATCAGATTTATCAATGAAGTAGGGTGCGGCTGGATTCCATTAATAATTCGCTTGAATATTGTTTTTTGAAGTTGCCCGGATTCTGTT